>JBGTIA010000263.1:0-3893 GCA_041745835.1 Ilumatobacteraceae bacterium
CGAGCGCCTCGGTCTCGTCGACGTGCATCCGCCAGCCGCTGGTGATCGAGAACAGGCCCACCGCAGCGAGCACGGCCGCGGACACGAGCCACCCGGTGTTGACCACGGCAGCATCCTCGAACCCGACGTACACGCCGACACAGATCGCAGCGATCACGAGGTAGATCACGCCGGGCCACCGCCGACGGCTGTTGTCGGGGAACTGGTAGGGACCGACGAACGCCGACGGGTCGAGGTCGGCGGGGAGTTCGTCGCGCAGGTCGTCGGTCATCGTGGCCAGGCTACTGACGCTCGGCGGGAGCAGCCGCCCAGCCCGTGCGGAGTTTCGCTGCGGTGTCGACGAGCGCTTCCGGCAGGGTCTGGGTGTTCGAGACCGCTGTCATGAAGTTCGAGTCGCCGGTCCAGCGTGGCACGACGTGCACGTGCAGGTGGTCGGGGACCGACCCGCCGGCGGGACGGCCGAGGTTGAGTCCGACGTTCAGCCCGTCGGGGCGGTAGACCGACCGCACGACGGCGACTGCGTGGGTGACCGTCGCCCACAGATCGGTGGTCTCCTCCCCCGTCAACCCGTCGAGGTCCGCCACCTCCCGATACGGGACCACGAGCAGGTGTCCGGTCGTGTACGGAAAGAGGTTCACGACCACGAAGCAGGTGGTGCCGCGATGGACGATGTGTGTGTCGGTGTCGGGCGCGCCCGAGCGCAGCAGACGCGTGAACACGCTGCCTGGCTCGACCCCATCGACCGCATCGACTGCGTCGACCCGGTCGTTCCCGTCCCGCACCGGCGTCGAGCTCACGTAGCTCGATCGCCACCCCGACCAGATGCGCTCGATCATCTCAGGCGCCGAGTGCCGCCGATTCGGCCTCGGCGATCTCGCCGAGGAACTGTTCGACGAACCGATGGACCGGTATTCCTCGTTCGACCTCACCGCCGCGCGGGTTGACGCCGACCGTGCCCGCGGCGACGTCGTCATCGCCGACCACGAGGACGTAGGGGATCTTCTCCATCTTGGCGTTGCGGATCCGCTTGCCGAGTCCGTCGTCCGCCGGCGACGTGTCGACACGGGCGCCGGCGGCCCGGAGCGCCTCGACCACACCTGTCGCGTACGGCTCGTGGGCTTCGGCCACGGCGAGCACCCGCACCTGGGTGGGGGCCAACCAGGTGGGGAACGCGCCCGCGTAGTGTTCGAGCAGAACGCCGAAGAACCGCTCGATCGAGCCGAACAAGGCGCGGTGCAACATGATCGGACGGTGGCGGCCGTTGTCGGCGCCGACGTACTCGAGGTCGAACCGTTCGGGGAGCTGGAAGTCGGCCTGGATCGTCGAGAGCTGCCACGACCGGCCGATTGCGTCCTTGACGTCGATGTCGATCTTCGGACCGTAGAACGCTGCGTCACCGTGCTTGACCGCGTAGTCGAGACCGTGACCGTCGAGCGCCTGCCGGAGCGCCTCGGTGGCTTCGTCCCAGATCTCGTCGCTGCCGATGTACTTGGCGGGGTCCTTCGTCGACAGGTTGAACGTGAAGTCGTCGAAACCGAACGCACGGAGCACCGACAACACGAAGTCGAGGAGGCTGGCGACCTCGACGGCCATCTGCTCCTTGGTGCAGTAGATGTGGCTGTCGTCCTGGGTGAACCCCCGAATCCGCATCAGCCCGTGCAGCGTGCCTGCACGTTCGTAGCGGTACACGTTGCCGAGTTCGAACAGTCGCAATGGCAGCTCTCGATAACTGCGCTGGCGGCTGCGGAAGATCAAGCAGTGCATCGGGCAGTTCATCGGCTTCATGTAGTACGTGCCGTTGTCCATCTCCATCGGCGGGTACATGCCGTCGGCGTACCACTGCAGGTGCCCGGAAGTCTCGAACAGCTTGCCGTTCGCCAAGTGCGGCGTGTAGACGAACTCGTAGCCGCCGTGCTCGTGACGCGTCCGGCTGTAGTCCTCCATCAGCTTCCGAACGATGGCACCCTTGGGATGCCACACCGCCAGTCCCCCGCCGAGCTCGCTCGGAAAACTCAACAGGTCGAGTTCGGTGGCGAGTTTGCGGTGGTCTCGTTTCGCCGCCTCCTCGAGCTGATGGAGGTGCTCGGCAAGCGCCTGCTTCGACTCCCAGGCGGTGCCGTAGATGCGCTGGAGCATCGGGCCCTTCTCGTTGCCACGCCAGTACGCGCCTGACACACGCTGCAGCTTGAAGAATCCCAGCTTGCCCGTCGATGGCACGTGCGGACCGACGCACATGTCGACGAACGCGTCGGAGTTCCGATAGGCGCTGATCACGCCGCCGTCGCCGACCTCGGTCGCATCTTCGTGGTCCGCCGTGTCGGTGCCTTCGAGGGCTGCTTCGACGCGCTCGATGATCTGCACCTTGTACGGCTGGTCGGCGAACAGTTCCTTCGCCTCGGCCATCGACATCTCCGAGCGCACGAACGGCTGGTTGGCCTTGACGATCTCACGCATCTCGGCCTCGATCCGCTCGAGGTCGTCGTCGTTGAACGTCGCGCCTCCGGGCAGTTCGAAGTCGTAGTAGAAGCCGTTCTCGATGGCCGGGCCGATCGAGAACTTGGCCCCCTGGAACAGCCGGGTCACCGCCTGCGCCATGACGTGCGCGGTGGAATGACGCAGCACGTGGCGGCCCTCCGGTGTGGCGGCGGTGACGATGGCCACGGTGGCTCCGTCGTGGAGCGATGCGGTGAGATCGGTCTCCTGACCGTCGACGACCGCAGCGACCGCTGCCTTCTTCAGGCCGGAGCCGATGGCGGCGGCCAGGTCGAGCGCGGTGGCGTCGTCGGCCAGTTCGCGCTCGGAACCGTCGGGGAGGGAGACCGTGATGTTCGACATGCGACCGTCAGGATACGAGCCGCCGCCACTGTCCGACGGGTGAGTTCACCGCGCGGGGTCGGTGCAGCAGGTCAGTGGCCGGCGACGAGTGAAAGTTCGCGCTGGAGCGGTGCCTGCGGTTCGGTGATCGTGATCGGGTTCGGCTCGGACACCGAGGCGACCCGGGCAGCGACCGTCGGCTCGGTCTCGGCCTTCGATCCTGCGTAGGTGTTCACGTAGTTCTGTCCGGTCAGTTCACGGATCTCGAACATGACCTCGTCGATCATCGAACGCCATGCGATGTGCTCGGCGCCACGTCCGCGGTATCGCTCGGGACGGATGGGCCGCCCGATCTTGATCTCACAGGCGCTGAACAGCTTCGGCACCTTCGCGTCCGGTGGCTGGATCAGATCGGTACCGATCACGCCGACCGGGAAGATCGGACAGTCGAGCTTCATCGCGAGACGGGCGGCGCCCGTTCGCCCCTTGTGGAGATCGCCATTGCGGCTCCTCGTGCCTTCGGGGAAGATGCCGAACAACTCACCTCGGTGCAACACCTCTTCGGCTGCGTCGAGCGCCGCCGTGCTCTTGTCGCCGCCCGCACGGTCGATCGGGATCATCCCCATCGCCGGGAAGAGGTGCTTGGTCTTCCACGAGTCCATGTACTCGGCCTTGCCGACGAACGAGATGTTTCGAGGCACGGTCAGCATGAGGAACGCCGAGTCGAGGAAGCTGATGTGGTTCGGGCACAGGATCGCAGGCCCCGAGACGGGAAGTCGCTCGTAGCCGTTGAGCTCGATGTTCCACAGCCGCGACGCGAGCGGACGGCCGATGCGACGCACGCGCTGCTGCATCGCTCCTGCTCCCGGCTGTGACGTCATGGGGGAAGCGTAGACCGCACGATCGTGCAAAAGAAGCGCGACAGATGAACTTCGTGTCAACGTTCGTCGCCACACAGCGTCAACCACCCGATCGGGTGAGCGGGCGGGTCGGTCAGTCGAGGTCGATACCGAGCAGCGCCGCAGCCTCGCCGACCCCGGCACCGGCCGTCGCCGCCGTGTCGATCGCGGCCACGGCGC
>JBGTIA010000264.1:0-1602 GCA_041745835.1 Ilumatobacteraceae bacterium
CGCGAGCTGCGCCAGGCGCTGTCGGGTGCTGCTGGCATGAACACGATCCTCGACCTCACCGTCGACGGCACCGTGTACCCGTCGCTGATCAAGGACATCCAGCGCCACCCCGTCAAGCGCTCGGTCCAGCACATCGACTTCATCCAGGTCAACCTCAACGAGGAGATCGTGGTCTCGATCCCGATCCACCTCGAGGGCGAGTCCAAGGACGTGTTGAACAACAACGGCCTCATCGATCTCACCATGCAGGAGCTGCAGGTCCGCACGACGCCTCGCAGCATCCCCGACGGCATCACCATCGACATCACCGACATGACCATGGACTCCGTCATCCGGGTCGAGGACCTCTCGCTCCCCTCTGGCGTCACCGCCGAAGCCGACCCCGACACCCCGGTCGTGACCGTGCTCGTCATGCGCGCCACCGTCGAGGACGAGGAAGACGCTGCTGCCATCGAGGCCGCCGGCGAAGACGACGAGGGTGAAGCCGGCGAGAGCGCCGAAGCTGCCCCCGACTCCGACGGCGAGTGATCGGTTCGGCACCGGCCCGATGACCGGTTGCCGCCCACGGACACCTCAGATGTGGATGCCTGTCGCTGAATTCTGCGCGGATCGTCCCGCTCAGCGCCACGAGCTGTGCATTTTTCAGAAGCTGGCGCTCTGATGGGTCTGTTCGGGCGGGTCGGAAAGGGCGAGCCGTACGACTGGTTGGTCGTGGGGCTCGGGAATCCAGGTGAGAAGTTCGCCCGCACGCGCCACAACGTCGGCGAAGAAGCGGTCCGGTTGATCGCCGAACGGCGGGGCGTGACGTTGAAGGGCGGGCGCGACAATGCGCTCATTGCGGAGACACGGTTGCCCGGCCCCGATGGCGACGAGCGCGTCGTGTTGGCATTCCCGATCACCTACATGAACGACTCCGGCCAGGCGGTGAGCGCACTCGTTCGGCGCTTCCGCATCGAGCTGCCCGAGCAGATCATCGTCGTGCAGGACGAACTCGACCTGGCGCCCGGCGAGCTGAAGATCAAGGTCGGCGGCGGGCTGGCCGGCCACAACGGACTGCGCTCGATCACCCAGCACCTCAAGACCCAGGACTACCTGCGGGTGCGAATCGGCGTCGGCAAGCCCGACCACAAGGATGTCGGCAAGGGTCACGTGCTGTCGAAGGTTCCCAAGCGTGAACGCGAACTGCTCGACATCGAGATCACCAACGCCGCCGACGCCGTCGAGTTGATCGTCGCCCGAGGTGTGGACGCCGCGATGCAGCGCTACAACGGCAAGCAATGACGGACACGGAGCTCACGAGTTCGGCGAGCGTCAGCACGCCCGATCGCCACCGGAGCCGGAAATCTGCGCAGATCTGCCCGCTCACCGCGCAGTCCTGCACATTTTTCGGAATTGTCGGCGGAGTTGTCGGCGGGTTCGTGAGCCTTCGGAGCGGAACGTGACCGACGTGACGGATGACGTACGCGCGGCACCGTTGGGCGTGTTGCCGGCGTTGTTGCGCGACGAGCCGGGGTTGACGCGAGCGCTCGGTGATCCCGAGGCGCGGCTGGCCGTGGTGGAGGTGGCCCGGCCGATTTCGATCGCCGCGCTCGCGACGCTGTC
>JBGTIA010000265.1:0-4311 GCA_041745835.1 Ilumatobacteraceae bacterium
ACGTCAGCTCGGGCGGTATGGAAGTACACGTAGCCGTTGACGTCGCCGGTGAGGTCGTCCGCTCGGGGAATCGCATCGAGCGCGGTGAGTGCCGCGGCGGGTCCGTGTACGTGGTCGACGGCGATCGCTCGGTTCAGTGCGACCAGCGCGCTGGGCTGGCGCTGCAGGAGCACGTCGTAGAGGCGCAGGATTGCTCGCCAGTCGGTGGCGTCGAAGGTGGGTGAAGTGGCGTGCAGGGCGGCGATTGCCGCTTGGAACTGGAAGGGTCCACCGCGCTGGAACGAGTGTGCTCTCGCCAGTTCGGCGAGACCGCGAGCGATCATCGGTTGGTCCCACAGGGACCGGTCCTGGACGGCGAGCAGGATCGGGCTGCCATGGTGGTCGAGTCGGCTGGATCGTCGGGCATCGGTCAGCAACAGCAGCGCATGGAGTCCTGCGACTTCCGGATCGGTCGGCACTAGCTTGCTCAGGAGTTCCGCGAGCCAAATGGCCTCCTCGCAGAGATCTCCTCGGATGAGCGCCGTGTCCGTTGCGCTGGCGTGTCCCTCGGTGAAGATCGACGAGATCACCTCGCACACTGCACCGACGCGCTCGGTGAGCGTGTCCAGGTTCGGTGGATCGAAGGGAATTCTTGCGGCCCGGACCTTCGACTTGGCGCGGGTGAGTCGACGCGTCATCGTCTCTTCGGAGACCAGAAAGGCACGGGCGATCTGGGGCGTCGAGAGCCCCGCGACGATTCGTAAGGTCAACGCGACCTGCGCCTCTGGGGCGAGCGCGGGGTGACAGCATCCGACGAGGAGCGCGAGTTGATCATCGAGGGCCTGCTCACCGTCGAGGTCGGAGTGAGCCGACTCCGTGGTGTCGGCGCCGAGGCTTGCGACTTCGGCGGCCAACACCGGGAGACGATCCTCGAATCGGCGCGTTCTGCGGATCTGATCGATGGCTTTGCGTCGGCCGGTCGTGACCAACCAGGCACCCGGTCGCTCGGGGACTCCATCGGTGGGCCATCGTGTCGACGCTTCGATGAACGCGTCTTGTGCTGCGTCTTCCGCAATGGTGAGGTCGCCGACGTCGCGCATGAGCGTGGCCACCAGCCGTGGCCACTCGGCGCGAAAGACGTCGGCGACACCCATCAGATCCGTCAGCAGACCGAGCCGGTGGCCCTCGTTCAGCCGTCGAACTCCATGACCGGTCGAACCTCGATCGTGCCGAAGTGAGAGTTCGGAATCCTGGCGGCCCAGTCGAGTGCTTCGTCGAGGTCGGCGACGTCGATCACGTAGTAGCCGCCGATCACTTCCTTGGACTCGATGAACGGCCCGTCGGTCACGATGCGCTTACCATTGCGGACCTGGACCGTGCTTGCGGTGTCGGCGCCTTGCAGCGCTTCGCCGGCGACCATGGCGCCCGCCTCCGCGAGAGCCTGGCTGTAGGCAGCCCATTCGCCCATGTAGGGACCGAACGTCTCGTCGTCCGGGCCTGGTTCGTCGGCGGGGTTGCTTGCGAGGAGGAGCATGTACTTCATGTCGTTACGTCCTTTGTGTCGATGATCATTGTTGATTGTCACAGACACGACGAACGGCCCAACGAGATCCGGACACATACGCCGAGAATCCGCCCCGAAATTCCGGGTCGCTCAGCGGACACGTTCGATCCGGCCGACGCCAACAAACCGCTGAGGCCGTTGCTGCGAGGGAGAACGACCTAATCACGACGGTTACGCCGAACAACGCCGGCCGGGATCTTCGAGCACTGCGCTGAGGCTGAACCGTGCGGTCGTCCGGGAATGAGAAAGGGTTATCGAGCGCCGATACCGAGCGCGTCGGTGGCAACATTGCGAAGCTTGCGGGGGAGAAGACCGGGCGATGAGCGAGTCGACCCGATAGGCGTCAGGAGTGCTCCCATGACTATGCAGCCGACTCAACCAAATGCTCTCGAGATGGTTCCGATCGGGGTCGTCCGAGGCGGTCGCGTCGAACGATGACTGGGGCGACATGCTCAGCGAGATCGTCCTCGACGACCGCTTCCCGACGGACGCGCTGGACTGACTCGACGAGTTCTCCCACGTCGAGGTCGTGTACGTATTCGACCAAGTCGACGAGGCGAAGATCACCGTCGGCGCCCGCCACCCGCGCGGAGATCCGACTGGCCGCGGGTCGGCATCTTTGCCCAGCGTGCGAAGGGCCGGCCGAACCGAATCGGCGTGTCCACCTGCGAGATCGTCAACGTCGATCAGCGGGTCGTGACCCTCCGAGGGCTCGACGCCATCGACGGCACCCTGGTCCTCGATGTGAAGCCCTACATGGTCGAATTCGCGCCGCGGGCTCAGGTCCGCCAACCTGCCTGGTCGCACGAGCTGATGCGTGACTACTGGACGGTCACTCCCTCGGTGCCGGACCCCGACGGGAGCGGGAGTGGTGTGGTGATCGAACGGCTCGGTATCGGCGACGTGCGGCGGGCTCGGGCCGCGTTCGAGATGATGCACACCGTGTTCGACGAAGACCCCGAAGCGCTGTCCGACGGCTACGTCACAGGTGTTCTCGCCGACGAGTCGTTCTGGGCGATCGGCGCCTTCGAGGCCGGCGAGGCGATTGGATGCATCACCGGCCACGAGCTGGCGATGACCCGCCACGAGCGCACGGAGCTTTTCGTCTACGACCTCGCCGTCCGAGTCGACCGCCAGCGTTGTGGCATCGGCCGCCAACTCGTCAACGCGCTCATCAACAGCGCAGCCGATCGCGGGATCGACGTCGTGTTCGTGCCCGCCGACGACGACGACGAGCACGCCCTCGCCTTCTATGCAAGCCTCGGCGGTCGACCCGCCAAGGTGACGATGTTCGACCTCGGCAGCGAGTGACATCTCGCCGCGAGAGTGGTGCTGGCGCACCCGTGATAGTGCGGCGTCACGGTTGGGCCGATACCGGGTGGCCTAGGGGTCGATCCGGCGGCGATTATCGGAGGGAAAGTGTGCGGTCCTGGTGGTTCAACGCTCGACTCGGTATCGCCGCCGGCCGAACGACCGTCGCCGTGCACCAAAAGTGCGGGAGTGTTCAGGGAGCCAGCCGCCCTGCAACCGAGCGATCCATCTCGGCTCCCATCTCGTTGCGTCGATGTGGCGGTGCTCGCCAAGAAGCCGCTCAGCCCCACCGCGCAGGCAGGAGTCGGGCGCAACGGACGAGTGCCCTGGGGGTGATCTCATGTCGGTCGTCGTGAAGCTTCGTTGAGGAACGCCGGCAAGCCAATGAGGCTGCTGGCTTCCGGCCTCAGCGAGGGACCGTGGCGTACGCCCTCACTGTGAAGGTGCCAGCACCCTGAATCTTCGGTGGTACGGCCGTGAACGTGAATCCTGCGCTTGGTGTTGCTGCGAGGTTGGTGAGGTGTTCGATGATCGGGATGTCCGCCCGAAGCAGGATGGTGTGCACGGGTCGCTCACCTGTTCCGTCGGTGGCGTCGATGTTCAGCGAGTCGATCCCGACGCAGGCGACATCGTTGTTGCGGAGCCGCTCCGCCGCTCCAGCGGTGAGGGCCGGGTGATTGCCGAAGTACGCATCGGTTCCCCAGTGCCTGCTGTGATCGGTCCAGATCAACACGGCCTTGCCAGCGAGTGCCGCAACGTCAACGTTGTCGAGTCCGATGGCTCGTTGGCCACGGCAATCCAACCGCACCGCTTCTACTGCGGCGACGCGGTCGATGGCGAGCGCAGTGAGGTCGTGACCGTCCGCGTAGCGGTGGAACGGAACATCCAGGTATGTGCCGGTGTTGGTGCACAACGTCACTCGTCCGATCTGGAACGTGATCCCAGGACCGTAGATCTTCTCGGCAGCATCACGCGAGAGATGATCATCGATGATCGGAGTCGGGAGGCCAGGGTAGGTGACCATGCCCGCGGTGATCACATGGCTGAGATCGATGTGACTGACAGCGTCCATTCGAGCAGCATGCCAAGCCGTCAAGTGGCCTCCACGGTTCGGCGGGCAGGTCCGTGACTATGTGACGTCACGGTCGGGCCGTTCTGTGGCGCTGGTTCGGCGTTGTCATCGGGGTTATCGAGCGCGCGTTCTGGGCGGATCTCGAAGTCGAGCGCAGTCTGGATGTCAGCGACACGTCGTTCAGGTTTGGAGCCCCTGGGCTGCGCCGTCTGGCCACGCGGCAATGCAGACCCGGTTGCCCGACCGATCGGCCAGCGTCCACCACTCGGGAGCATGAGAATCATCGACGACGCGGCCACCAGCAGCCACCGCAGCCGCAACAATCTGCTCGGCACGTTCACCGGCTACGGACACGTCGAGATGCATCGCGTGCCGGAGTGGTTTC
>JBGTIA010000266.1:0-9470 GCA_041745835.1 Ilumatobacteraceae bacterium
GCTGGTGAGTGAGGGTGCTGCAATGCGCGACGCCGGGATCGATGCTCCGATTTTGGTGCTCAGCGAGCAACCCGTCGACGCCGCGGACGACATCGTCCGGTTCCGGCTGATGGCCACGGTGTACACGGTGCCGTTCATCGACGCCCTCGCCGCAGCGGCCCGCGACCGTGGCGTCGACGGTGTTCCGGTGCACCTCAAGATCGACACCGGCATGCGGCGCGTCGGGGTGCACGCCGACGACGTCGGTCACGTCGTCGCTGCGATCGCTGCGCACGATCCCGCGCTGCGCCTCGTCGGGGTCTTCACCCATCTCGCGATGGCGGATCAACCCGACAACGAGTTCACCGGCATCCAGCTCGCACGTTTCGACGACGCTCTGGCGGGACTGGAGGCGCTGGTGGTGTCGAACGGGGTGCTCGTACACGCTGCGAACTCCGCCGGTGCGTTGGCGCACCCCGCCGCCCGGCGTTCGTTCGTTCGCGCCGGGATCGCGATCTACGGGATCTCGCCGGGTCACGCGGTCGACTCGCTCTGTCGCGAACTCCGCCCTGCGCTGTCGCTCAAAGCGCGGGTGTCGCACGTCAAACGAGTGGAGGCCGGGAGCGGCATCTCGTACGGACTGCGGCACACGTTCGACAGCGACACCACGGTGGCCACCGTGCCGATCGGGTACGCGGACGGGGTACCGCGGCGCCTGTTCGAGGTGGGCGGCGTGGTGCTGATCGGAGGCCGCCGCCGCCCCATCGTGGGCTTGGTCACGATGGACCAACTCATGGTCGACTGCGGCGACGCCATTGGTGACGGTGGCGGTGACGTAGCCGTCGGTGACGAGGTGGTCCTGATCGGTGAACAGGTCGGTCCCGACGAAACGCTACGCATCCGTGCGGAGGACTGGGCCGACCTGCTCGGCACGATCGGCTACGAGATCGTGTGCGGCATCGGGAGTCGCGTGCCACGCCATCATGGTCGTAACATCGGTCCCGCAATGCTGGGTCGTGACGATGCTTGAACTGCGTGCTGGCTCGCTGGCGGACACGCATGCGATCGCCGCTGCGGTGGCCGCGCTCTGCCATCCCGGCGACCTGATCGTGCTGTCCGGCGAACTGGGCGCCGGCAAGACGGCGTTCGCCAAGGGCTTCGGCGCGGCGCTCGGTGTGACCGAACCGATCACGTCACCCACCTTCACGCTCGTGCACACCTACGATCTCGGCGCCGGCCTCGGCAACGGGGCCAAGTCACTGCATCATGCCGACCTGTACCGGCTCGATCGCACCGCCGAGGTCGCCGACCTGGCGCTCGACGAGTTGGCGGAGTACCAGGGCATCGTCCTGGTCGAGTGGGGTGACGTCGTCGATGCGTTCGGGGACCATCTCGTGGTGCATCTCGATGCAGACATGCCCGGCGACGACGTTTCCGGGGATGACGATGCCGGTGACGACGTTTCCGGAGATGATGCGGCGGCGCTGATCGACACCGCCCGACAGATCGAGATCTCGGCGAGCGGTGCGAACTGGGCGGCGCGGTGGAGCAGGCTGGTCGCGGCCTGCGAGGCGTACCAATGCTGATTCTCGGCATCGAGACCGCCACCGAACGCGTCAGCGTCGCCGTCGGTGGCCACGAAGGCGTCATCGGCCTGTTCGAGATCACCCGTGGTCGCCGCCACGTCGAGACACTCGTGCCGGCCATCGAGTTCCTGTTGCACCAGGCCGACATCGAGCTCGACGAGATCAGCGTGGTCGCCGTCGACGTCGGACCGGGGCTGTTCACCGGGATGCGTGTCGGGTTGGCAGCTGCGAAGGCGATCGCGCAGGCGCTGCGCATCCCGATGATCGGGATCTCGTCGCTCGATCTGCTCGCCTTTCCGTCCCGGCACGCCGACCGCGTGGTCGTCCCGGTGATCGACGCCCGCAAGAGCGAGGTGTTCTACAGCATGTATCGCCAAGTGCCCGGCGGCCTCCAACAGGTGTCCGAACCCGTGGTGGGGTCGGTCGCGGAGCTCGTCGCGGATCTGCTGGCGAGAAGCCAGGACGTGCTCTGTGTCGGTGACGGAGCGCAGCGCTACCGCGACGAGATCCTCGACGGCTTCCGTTGCGAGATCGGCGGCGACGCACACCCGTCCGCAGCGACGCTCGTGCAGCTCGCCCATGCCCGGGCACTGCGCGAGGAGTGGGTCAACCCCCGCGAGGTCGAGCCGGTCTACCTGCGGGCACCGGATGCGCAGATCAACTGGTCGACGAGAGTGACCCGATGAGCGTGATCGAGCGACTCATGCGGCGCGACGTCGGTGCCGGCACCGACGTCATCGGCGAGATCACGCTCGAACCGATGCGTCGGCGTGATCTCCGGCGAGGGGTGATGCCGATCGAGATGTCGAGCTACCCGAAGCCCTGGTCGCACGGTGTGTTCGAGAGTGAGCTCGCCCAGGTGCGGTCCGGGTCGCGCCGTTACCTCGTCGCACGTCGCGCCACCGGATCGGGGCGAGGTGTCGCAGGCATCGCGGGGTACGCCGGGCTGTGGTTCAACACCGACGAGGCGCACGTCACCAACGTCGCCGTGCGGCCCGAACAGCAACGCCGCGGCGTGGCGACAGCATTGCTGCTCGGGCTCGCAGATGCGGCGATCGAACGCGGATGCGGCGCCTGGACGCTCGAGGTGCGGGTCTCGTCGAAGGGCGCGCAAGACCTGTATCGCCGATTCGGCTTCAGCCCGGCGGGCGTGCGGGCGCGCTACTACGAGAACACCGAGGACGCAATCGTGATGTGGTGCAACGACATCCAGGCTGACGACTACCGGGCGCTGCTCGACTCGATTCGCACCGACGCCGAACGACGGTCGGTGTCGTGAGCGCCGAGCCCCTCCACGACGACGTACGAGATGTGCCAGGCACATCTCGTACGTTCGACGAGTCGACGCTGGTGCTCGGTATCGAGACGAGTTGCGACGAGACGGCGGCGGCGCTGGTGCTCGGCGGCTACGACGTCGTGTCGAGCGTGGTGTCCACCCAGGTCGACCTCCACGCCGATTTCGGTGGGGTCGTCCCGGAGATCGCCTCGCGTGCGCATCTCGACGTGCTCAATCCCGTGATCGCTCGTGCGATCGTCGAGGCGGGCGTCGACGAACAACGCATCGACGCAGTCGCGTGCACGATCGGCCCTGGACTGATCGGCGCGCTCCTGGTCGGCGTGTCGGCTGCGAAGGCCTTTGCGATGGCGTGGGACGTTCCGTTCGTCGGCGTCAACCACATGGAGGCCCACCTGTACGCCGCGTCGTTGGAGGACCCCACGCTCGAGGTCCCGCTGCTGGTGATGTTGGTGTCCGGCGGTCACACGATGCTGGTCGAGATGCAGGACCACGGCCGCTACCGGCTGATCGGTCAGACGATCGACGACGCCGCGGGCGAAGCCTTCGACAAGGTGGCGCGGTTCCTGGATCTCGGCTATCCCGGTGGACCGGCCATCGACCGTGCCGCACTCGACGGCGACCCCGAAGCGATCCGGTTCCCGAGGGCGATCATGGACGAGGGGTACGACTTCTCCTTCAGCGGGCTCAAGACGGCGGTCGTCAACTACGTCCGCAAGCATCCCGACGTGTTGTCGCAGGACGTTGCGGCCTCGTTCCAGGCCGCCGTCGTCGACGTGCTCGTGACCAAGGCCCGCCGAGCTGCGGCCGAGGTCGGAGCGACCGGGATCGTGCTCGGCGGTGGGGTCGCCGCCAACACGCTCTTGCGCACCGAGCTGCTGGATGCCTGCGAGGCGGACGGCATCCAAGGGTTCCTGCCGAGTCGAGAGATGTGCACCGACAACGCCGCGATGATCGCCGCCGCCGGCTGGCACCGTCTGCGCTCCGACGGCCCGACTCCTCTCGATGTCGGCGCCGTCCCCAACCTCCGCCTGCCGTTTATCTAGGTCGGGCCTTACTGGTAGGTCGGGCCTCCCCGCATGTCGCTGGGGGCAAGGTTGGTCGGCCCTCCTCCGGCTCGTCGCTGGCGCTTCCCTCGCCGGTCCCTTCGGACCCTACCCCGGAGCACTCGTCGGTCCTTTCGGACCCGACCCCGGAGGACCGCCCGGGACGACCGGCGCTGCGGATACCGTGGGCGGGTCATGTCGTTCCGGATCGGCCAGTACGAGCTGTCGGCTCCCGTCGTGCTCGCCCCGATGGCGGGCGTCACCAACGCGCCGTTCCGCGAGATGTGCCGCTCGTTCGCGCCGGGACTCGTGTACGTCAACGAGATGGTGATGGCCACCCCGGTCGTGCACGGGAACGCCAAGACCGACCGTATGATCAGCTTCGCGCCCGCCGAGCACCCTCGAAGCCTGCAGCTCTACGGAAGCGATCCCGACACGATGGGCCGCGCCGTCGCGAAGCTGTGCGATACCGGCCGCGTCGATCACATCGACATCAACTTCGGGTGCCCGGCAGCGAAGGTGACCCGACGTGGCGGGGGAGCGGCAGTGCCGGCCCGTCCGGAGTTGTTGCGGGCGATCCTCCGTGCTGCCGTGTCGAACGCCTCGCCGTACGGCGTTCCCGTGACCGCCAAGTTCCGCATGGGTCTGTTCGACGACTGGCTCACGCACATCCGCACCGGCGAGGTGTGCGCCGAGGAAGGCGTCGCAGCGATCGCGCTGCACGCACGCACTGTGCAACAGCACTATTCGGGCGAGGCCCGCTGGGAAGCGATCGCCGAGCTGAAGGACGCAGTCGGATCGATCCCAGTGTTGGGCAACGGTGACATCTGGCAGGCATCCGACGCCGTGCGGATGATGGCCGAGACCGGGTGTGACGGCGTCGTGATCGGCCGCGGATGCCTCGGCCGACCGTGGCTGTTCGCCGACCTCGTCGAAGCGCTCGCCGGTCGACCGGTGCCCGAGAGTCGCCTGCTCGGCGACGTGTGCGACGTGATGGTCCGACACGCGCGTCTGCTGGTTGGCCACCTCGGCGAGAACCATGCGATGCGCGACTTCCGCAAGCACACCGGCTGGTACATGAGCGGCTATCCGGTCGGACCGGAGGTTCGGCGTCGGTTCTCGATGGTGAAGTCGCTGATGGAACTCGACGACATCGTCGCCGACCTCGACCCGATCGCGCGGATCGTCGAGGGCGGCGAGCGCATCAAGCGCGGCCACACCAACGGACCGATCAAGGTCAGTCTCCCCGACGGTTGGCTCGACGGGCACCGTCGCGACGAACTGCTCGACGACATGACCATCCCCGACGACGACCATGTCATGGCCCTCTCCGGCGGCTGAGGAGTCACACTGTGCCGGGCCGAACGTGACAGTCGTGGACCTGCGAGGTCGCCGGCTGGTGCTCGCGTCTGCCTCGTCGCGCCGATCCGAGCTGCTCCGCTCGGTCGGATTGGAATTCGACGTGCTCCCTGCCGACATCGACGAGTCGGTGCGTGCCGGCGAGAGGCCGTCGGAGTACGTTGCCCGCCTGTCGTGCGAGAAGACGGAAGCGATCGCCGAGCGGATCGACGGCGAGTCGGTCATCGTCGCCGCCGACACCACGGTCGACGTCGACGGACAGATCCTCGAGAAGCCAGCCGACGACGACGACGCCCGCAGGATGTTGCAACTCCTGTCAGGACGCGAACATCTCGTTCACACCGGGGTCACGGTCTCTTGGTTCCGCGAGACCCGGGCGCGGGGGACCGAGCAGCGGGCCGAGACGAGCGTGGTCGAGACCATCGTGCGGTTCGTGGAACTGACGGAGCACGACATCGAGTGGTACATCACGACGAGAGAGCACGTCGGCAAGGCAGGCGCCTACGGCATCCAGGGTGCAGCTGGGGCATTCGTCGAGCGCATCGACGGGAGCGTGAGCAACGTGATCGGCCTCCCGCTGGCCGAGACGCTCGATCTCGTCCGGTCGGTGACGGCGGCATCGGATGACGCCCGACCTCCGATCTCGTGACCGTCGATCTTCGCCGGTGGATCACTCCGCACTCGCGATCTTGCCGAGCCGGCGCCAGATCAGCGTGAGGATCGCCGCCGACCCCACGAATCCGAACCAGAACGGGGCCGTGATGCCCCACACCCCGGCGAGCACGCCGCCCAGAGCGGCACCGATGACGAGGCTTCCGAACACGCCCACCATGTAGACGCTGGCCACGCGACCCTGGAACTCCATGGGAACGACACGCTGACGGATCGTCGCCGCAGTGGTGCCCCACGCTGCCTCGTGGATACCGAACACGAAGAAGACGGGGACCGCCACCGCAACGCTCGTCGTCAAGGCCAACGAGAGGTGGAAGAACGTCTCGATCAGCAGACCGATGCGCATGATGTTCGCCATTCCGAGCCGCCGCTCCAGCCACCCGTACGATGATGCGCCGACGACGCCGCCGATCGCGCCGACCGAGGTGATCAGACCGAAGCCGATGGCGCCGAGGCCGAGCCGCTCGGTGACGTACAGCACGAGGATCGACCACACGGCTCCGAATGTGATGTTGAACGCGACGACGGTGACCGTCAGCGTTCGGATCGCCGGGTGCTCCCACACCCATCGCAGCCCGTCGAAGATCTCGCGTCGGACGCGGCGGCCCGTGGGGACGTGCTCGCTCACCGGAACGTTCATCCGGCGGATCAGCAGGGCACCGAGGGCCACGCAGATCGCTTGCGTTGCGAACGGCAGCACCATGCCGGCGGCGAACAGCACGGCACCGATCGGTGGTCCCGCCATCCGGTTGATCGTGATGTTGCCGAACATCAGGCGGGCATTGGCGACACCGAGATCGGGCCGGTCGACCACCATCGGCAGCAGCGTCTGCGTCGTGACGTCGGCAAACGTCTCCGCCGTGCCGAGCAGGAACATGGCTGCGAGCACCACCCAGACGCTCACGACGTCGGTGAGGATCGTCGCAGCAAGCACCACCAGGATCACTGCACGGATCGAATTGACGATCACGACCACGCGCCGCCGATCGAACCGGTCGGCAATGACGCCTGCATGCAGACCGAAGAGCATCCACGGCAGTCGCTGCAGCAGGGTGGCGGGGGCGACCAGGAACGGATCGCCGGTCTGGGAGGCGACGAGCAGCGGACCCGCAGCGAGCGCGATGCCGTCGCCGATGTTGGTGACCCACGACGACGCGACGAGCCAACGGAAGTTCGACCCCATCCGCGGTGGGGCCACGACATCGACGATGCGCAGCACGGCCGACCGACGCTAGCGACGCCGGCGCGGTGCCCGGCGAATGCCGCCAGCGGAACGCTGCGACGCCCGAGAACGTCGTTAGCACTCTCGGGTGTCGGTTGCTAACGGCGGGGTCGCTCGTCTAGTCTTGGCAGTCGACCGGGTCGAGTGCCAACTCGCCCCGGCCATCAGACCCAACGGGAATCGAACCCCCGTGAGCAAGCCAATGGAGGCTTACACCATGAACCTGAAGCCGCTGGATGACCGCATCGTGGTCCGGCCCAACGAGGCCGAGACGCAGACCGCATCGGGTCTCGTCATCCCGGACACCGCCAAGGAGAAGCCGCAGCAGGGCGAGGTCCTCGCTGTCGGACCGGGCAAGCGCTCGGAGACCTCGGGCGACGTGATCCCCGTCGACATCAAGGTCGGCGACACGGTCCTGTACTCGAAATACGGCGGCACCGAAGTGGCCGTGCAGGGCGAAGACCTGCTCGTGCTCAACAGCCGTGACGTGCTCGCCATCGTCGAGAGCTGAGCCGTCGCACCTGCGACGTCAGATCTGAATCAACCATTCGAAAGCCGGAGAGGAACCCCCAATGGCAAAAGTACTGAAGTTCGACGACGAGGCGCGCCGCGCGCTCGAAGCCGGAGTCAACAAGCTCGCTGACGCTGTCCGCGTGACGATCGGTCCGAAGGGCCGCAACGTCGTGCTCGACAAGAAGTTCGGCGCCCCCACGATCACCAACGACGGCGTGTCGATCGCCAAGGAGATCGAGCTCGAGGACCCGTTCGAGAACATGGGAGCGCAGCTCGTCAAGGAAGTCGCCACCAAGACCGACGACATCGCCGGTGACGGAACCACCACTGCCACCGTGCTGGCGCAGGCAATGGTGTCGGTCGGCATGAAGAACGTCGCCGCCGGCGCCAACCCGATGGCCGTCAAGAAGGGCATCGAGAAGGCTGTCGCCGCGGCGGTCGAGTCGATCGCCAGTCAGGCGAAGGAAGTCGACGACAAGTCCGACATCGCCAGCGTTGCCACCATCTCGGCAGCCGACTCATCGATCGGCGAGGTCATCGCCGAAGCCATCGACAAGGTCGGCAAGGACGGTGTGGTCACGGTCGAGGAGTCGAACACGTTCGGCACCGAACTCGACTTCACCGAGGGCATGCAGTTCGACAAGGGCTACCTGTCGCCATACTTCGTGACCGACGCCGAGCGCCAGGAAGTCGTCCTCGACGACGCCTACGTCCTGCTGAACAGCGCCAAGATCTCGACGGTCCAGGCCATGCTGCCGACCCTCGAGGCCGTCATGCAGACCGGCAAGGCACTCGTGATCATCGCCGAGGACATCGAGGGCGAAGCCCTCGCGACGCTCGTCGTGAACAAGATCCGGGGCACGTTCAACGCCGCCGCCGTCAAGGCGCCCGGCTTCGGCGATCGCCGCAAGGCGATGCTGCAGGACATGGCCGTGCTCACCGGTGGCCAGGTCATCAGCGAAGAGGTCGGCCTCAAGCTCGAGAACGTCACGCTCGACCTGCTCGGCACCGCCAAGCGCATCGTCATCACCAAGGACAACACCACCATCGTCGATGGTGGCGGGACCGAGGACGACATCGCAGGCCGCATCAACCAGATCAAGGCCGAGATCGAGAACACCGACTCCGACTGGGATCGCGAGAAGCTGCAGGAGCGCCTCGCGAAGCTGGCCGGCGGTGTGGCACTGATCAAGGTCGGCGCCGCCACCGAGGTGGAGCTCAAGGAGAAGAAGCACCGCATCGAAGATGCGGTGTCCTCCGTGCGAGCAGCCATCGAGGAAGGCGTGGTCGCCGGTGGCGGCACCGCCCTCATTCGTGCGCGGCCCGCCGTGCAGGCCGTCATCGACTCGCTGGAAGGCGATGAGAGGACCGGCGCCAAGACCGTGTGGGAAGCGCTCACCGCGCCGGCCCGCAACATCGCCAACAACGCCGGCCTCGAAGGCTCCGTCGTCGTTCGTGAGATCGAGGCCGCCGAGGGCCCGATCGGCATGAATGCTGCGACCGGCGAGATGATGGACCTCATCGCTGCCGGCATCATCGACCCGGCAAAGGTGACCCGCGCGGGTCTCCAGAACGCTGCGTCGATCGCCGCGATGGTGCTCACCACCGAGTGCCTCGTGGCCGATGAGCCCGAAGACGAGCCAGCCGGCATGGGTGGCGGCGGTGGCATGGGTGGCATGGGCGGCATGATGTGATCCGGTGGTGCCGGCTTCGCCGTCACCACCGGATCACATCGCTGTCGCCTTCGGCGACAGGCGTCCCGCTTCGCCGGACAAGCCGCATTCTCGGCCGGGATCGAC
>JBGTIA010000267.1:0-10107 GCA_041745835.1 Ilumatobacteraceae bacterium
ACCATCATGTTGGCGATCTGCTCGGCGGCCTCGAGCGCCATCGCTCGCTTCTGCTTGGCCGGGATGTCGAAGCCGTGCAGCTCCAGGCGGGTCGCTCCCTCACCGATGCCGAAGTCGACTCGACCGTCAGAGATCAGGTCGAGCGTGGCGAGACCTTCGGCGGTGCGCGCCGGATGGTTGTACTTCGGGATCACCTGGCGGATGCCGTGACCCAGCCGGATCCGTGACGTGCGAGCAGCGGCGGCGGCGAGGAAAACTTCGGGAGCGGACGAGTGCGAGTACTCGTCGAGGAAGTGGTGCTCGACCTCCCACGCGTAGTCGAAGCCGAGCCGGTCGGCGAGCTCGACCTGGTCGAGCGCGTCACGCAGGAGGCAGAACTCGTCGTCGTCGTTCCACGGCTTGGGGAGTTGGTGCTCGTAGAAGATGCCGAACTGCATGGGAGCAGCTCAGCAGACCCGCGTTCGCCACTACGGGTCAGACGGACTCGGCCCTGCGCCGGTGCCCACGTCCCAACCCGCTTGCGTTGGATTTTCGGTGACCCGCCCCACCGAGAATCCGACGCAAACGTGATGGGTCGAGCGGTGTCACGGGGGGTCCACGGATCGCGCTAGACATCCGGAATGACACTTTCGATTTCCCACGCCACCGGTCCGTCGTCGCCGGCGCTGGTGGAGACCACGATCGGCCAGATCCTTCGTGACGCTGCGGCCGCGGTGCCTGATCGGGTGGCGATCATCGAAGGGATCCCCGACGCCTCGGCGCGACGCCAGTGGACCTACGCCGAGTTCGACGCCCAGGCCGATCGGGTCGCCCGGGCACTGCTGAACCGGTACTCGCTGGGTGACCGCATCGCCGTGTGGGCGCAGAACATCCCGGAGTGGGAGTTCCTCGAGTTCGGTGTGGCCCGCGCCGGCATGGTCCTGGTCACCATCAACCCGGGCTCGCAGGCCAGTGAGTTGCGCTACGTCCTCAACCAGTCGCGTGCCACCGCGGTCTTCTGCGTCGATTCCTTCCGTGGCAATCCGATGTTGGCGACCGCCACCGAGGTGCAACCGGATTGCCCTGAGCTGCGTGACGTGGTGCGGTTCGCCGAGTGGGACGAGTTCCTCGCATCGGGCGATTCGTACACCGCAGACCTCCCCGATGTCTCGCCGATGGACGCGGTCATGATCCAGTACACGTCGGGCACCACCGGATTCCCGAAGGGCGCCTACCTGCACCATCGGGGACTCGTCAACAACGCCGCCCACACGTTCGGTCGGATGGGCGTCAGCGACGGCACCGTGTACGTCTCCACGATGCCGTTGTTCCACACCGCCGGCAGCGCCATCGCCGTGCTCGGCGCAGTCTCGCACCGCTGCACCCAGGTGCTCGTCGAGGCGTTCGAGCCGGGTCTCGTGCTCGCGCTCTCCGAGGAGTATCGCGGTGAAGCGCTGCTCGGCGTCCCCACGATGCTCATCGCCATGCTCGAGCACCCGTCGTTTGCCACCACCGATCTGTCGTCGCTGCACGCGGTCTGCTCGGGCGGCGCCCTCGTGCCCGAGCAGCTGGTGCGCACGTTCGAGCGCGAGCTCGGCGCCCCGTTCACCATCGTGTTCGGGCAGACGGAGTGCTCGCCGGTCGCCACGATGACCGCACCCGACGACACGATGGACGACAAGTCGAACACCATCGGCGCGCCGATGCCCCACGTCGAGGTGAAGATCATCGATCCGGAGTCCGGCGACACCGTCGCGATCGGTGACGTCGGCGAGCTGTGCACCCGCGGCTACCACGTGATGCACAACTACTTCGAGATGCCCGAGCAGACCGCCGAGGCGATCGACGCCGACGGATGGCTCCACACCGGCGACCTGGCGGCGATGAACGATCGTGGCTACTGCACCATCGAGGGCCGCCTCAAGGACATGATCATCCGCGGCGGCGAGAACATCTACCCGAAGGAACTCGAGGAGCTGCTCTTCGCTCACCCATCGGTCGGATCGGTCGCCGTGGTGGGGCTGCCCGACGACAAGTGGGGCGAGACCGTTGCTGCGTTCCTGCGCCCTGCCCCCGGTGCCAGCATCGACAAGGCGGAACTGTTCGCCTATGTGCGAGAACACCTCGCGCCGCACAAGACCCCGAGCCGCTGGTTCGCCGTCGAGGAGTACCCGATGACCGGTTCCGGCAAGATCCAGAAGTTTCAACTCCGCCAGGACTGGCAGGACGGACGACTCGCCGAACTCTGACCGCATCGTTCCCCGTCTGCCCGACCGCCTCACCCACACCACGTTTGCGTGAGGATCTGGGTGGGACGTCCCACCGGGAACCCGGCACAAACGTGGTGGGGGAGCGCGGTCGCATAATGTCGACCGGTAGGCCCGGGTGGCGAAACTGGCAGACGCGGGGGGCTTAAACCCCCCTTCCACTCACGTGGAGTGCGGGTTCAAATCCCGCCCCGGGCACATCTACCTGGTGTTTTACGACTCGAAATATGTTGTGACCGCAACGTTGCGGAGCGAACGGTCACAGAATTTGCTCGGGCCCTGCGACATCTGTCGACCAACACGCGATTCTTGAGCACTGCAGACGAGCCGCAGTCCGGGGGCTAATCCGACGAATAATCCGTCAACGCCTCATGGCAACACCGAGTCATTCGGCGCAATGCAGCGCGCTGTTTGCTCCGGTGCATACTCGTTCCTGCTGCAACACGTGAAGAACTTGTGCGCTCGAAGCCGCCTTGTCGAACGGTGTTGCTCGGTTGTTCGCGCCCAGCGGACGGCTTCACAACCGGCGTGTCGGCTCCATCTCGTCAGCCGTGCCTGAATGTGTCCAGTTGGGCGCCGAGGCTTCCCATAGAGATCCGCTCCTGTTCGAGCCTGACAGCGGGGCCGTATCGGTCTTCTCGAAGGTCGTTGTAGAGGCGCTTTTCGGCTTCGGTGAGGTATTCGAGATGTTCGGTCAGCGGGGAGGGCTCCTGAACAACACGGTCGAGGTTCGCCTTGAGGGTTTCGGCGTCCATCAGCATCGACTCGCAGTGAGGGAACAGCTGGCGGAGGCGACTGAGGATGCGGTACCCGTGGGTGTCGATGTCACCCCAGTACACGAGCGATCGCTCATGTAGCCAGTCGATCGGACCGAGCGACGAAACTGCGTAGCCGCCCCCGAACACCACGACGCTGTCGAGGAGATCGGGAAACGCGTTGAACGTGGCTCGGTTCTCGACGACGAACACGTTGGTGACTGCCAGTGGTAGCTCTGCCAACTCGTCGACGCGTACCTCGATCTCCGTGAGCGTCGAGTCGATGACAGCGATGTCGTTGCCGAGCGTCCGCAGGCGCACGTGGGTCGGGCGAGAACGGAATCCATAGCGCTTGTCGAGGTCGTTCGATTCGGTGTTCACCCGGTCCGGGTCGAGCACTGCGTCGAGGAGTGGCCGGATGAGACTGCGATGTTCGATGAGGAACTTGGAGTCGACACCGTTGGCATCGATGTGGCGAAGGTCGAGCTGCGACACGTCGGTGTCGATCACCCATCGCACAGCTGCGATCACCTGCGCCCAGATCGTCGCGGCGGGCACCACCTTCAGGGGGTGACGACGGACCCAGTCGGTGGCCTCGGGAACCGACGACTCGGTCAACGACAAGGTGTGGTCGAAGGCGTCGACGTCGCTGCGCACGCCGAGCGAGTCGACAAGGTCGTCGAACGAATCGAGGTGCAGGGTCGCTGGAACGTCGTTGGATCCCACAGCACGGCTCCGCAGCGTCTTGTCGGAGACTCGCACGTGCGGTCGGCGCGCGGCGTCGGAGCGGAACCTCTCGATCCACGCCTGCACGTCGCCGGTTCGCTCGATCAAGTCGGTGGCCGTCGGTGTGCGAACCGGCACGGCAACCGGGTCGAAGGGTTCGCCGAGCGCGTACGGGCTCAGCCAAGCACCGAGCGCCCATCGGTGTTCGAGCCGTCGGAGCAGATCATGAACGGTCGACCACTCAGTCGTTCGAGCGGCCATGGTGACGTCGCTGTTCGTGAAGTTCGTCGATGGTCACGCGTTGCAGCCGCGAATGGTTGTCATTCGGATTGTCGACGTAGCCGAGGCAGTGGACGTGCGGTTCGATCACGGCGATCTTCTGCAGCGGTGTGACGATGAGCAACTGCAGCCCGAGTTTCGCGAACAGGCCGAGGGCGTACCGGGTGGACTCGTCCGATCCGCGGCCGAACGCCTCGTCGATCACGACAAAGCGGAAGCCCCGAGCCCGCTCCGCGGTGGGATCGAGCTGATACTGGTAGGCCAACGACGACGCGAGGATGGTGTAGGCGAGCTTCTCTTTCTGACCGCCGGACTTACCATCGGAGTCGGAGTAGCTCTCGTGTTCGGCGTCGTCGCGACGCCAACGTTCCGACGCCGTGAACGTCGACCACTGGCGAACGTCGGTGACCCGGGCGGTCCAGCGGCCGTCGAGATCGGCCGACCCCTCGCGACCCTTGAAGCGGTCGATGACCGACTTCACGTCGTGGAAACGTTGCTCGGAATACTGCTCGTCGTTGTCGCCGACGATGTTGCTGGTACAGACCCGGAGTTGTTCTCGGAAGTTGCGGATCTCGGTGTTCGGGGTGGCCGACGCGAGGAGGTGGATGTAGCGATCTGGGTTGTAGTCGATGGCTTCCAACGACGTGTTGATGATCGCGATGCGGTCGCGGATCGTGCGGTCCTGCTTGTTGAGTTCGGCGGCGAGCCCGGCGATCTCCTGGATCGTGTTCTCCTTCAGCGAACGTTTGAACTCGGCTTCGAACCGTGGGAGGTCGTCGGCGGCGACCCGTTCGTGGAGTTGGCGGTATTCGGCTCCCGATGCCAGCGAGTCGTCGAGCTCGGAGACCTCAGCGGCGTAGCGGTTGCGGAAGCTGTTCATCTGCTTGACGATGCGGTTCGACACGGTGGTGGCCGTGTCAGATGCCCGGTCGCGCTGGGCCGCCAGATGATCGCGACCACGCTGCTCGACGGCGGCGAAGTCGGGCTGATCCGACCCGGTGTCGAGGAGGTGGTGCGCGGTGAGTTCGTCGGCGAGGTTCTCGAAGCACTCCTCGGCTGTGGTCCTCGCCGACGATGGCTCGATCAGTTCGATGAGACGCCGTCGATCGCGTTCGACGCGTTCGGTCTCGCCGCGCAGGCTGCCCCGCCGGTCGCGCTGGGTCGCGACCTCGTCGTCGACATCGGCCAGTTGCTGGTCTATGTCAGATCTCTCGTCGATCAACGTGTGGAGTAGGTCAGACGAGGAACGAATGCGTGCGACCTCAGCCTCGGCCCGGTTCACCCGTGTGACGATCGCCTCCCAGTCGAACACGTCCCAGTCGGACTTCGAGGCCAGGACAGCGAGGTTCTTGCCGGTCGCGGTATGCCGCTGCGACTCGCGGTCCAGTTCGGCCACTGCGTCGTGCAGCGGTCGGCGCTGGTTGCCGAGGTCGCGAGCGTGCGCGATGAGCGCGTCGATCTTGCGTTCGTTGCTCCACCCCAGCACGAAGTTGCGTCGATCGTCGATGGCGGAGCGGTCATCCTTCTCGTGACGGTCGCGGTCCTTGACCTGGCCCTGCCGGGTGATGGCGCGATCGACCGAACGGAAGTCGTCGGTCGAGTCGACGCAGAGATGAGCGGCCCGGCGTACGAGTTCGGCACGCACCCAGTGGGCATATGGCGACTCGTGTTGCACGTTGAGGAGGTCGAGCAACAACGGGAACTGCAAGTCCCGCTCAGGCGCCCGCGGCGTCGCCACCCGATTCGGCACGCGGTAGTACATCAGGCGGGTGCCGAGGTGCCGGCCGTTGATCCACCGGGCGACCGCCTGGTAGGCGTCGTCGGGCACCAGGAGTGACAGGGCGAACGGGCGCAGCACGCGTTCGGCGGCGCCTTCCCACTCGGCGGCAGCAGCGTCGACTTCGATCAGTTCGCCGGCGAACGACAGGCTCGACTCGTCGAGTGAGAGGTCGGCCATCAGCTGCGCTCGGATGTCGAGGCTGCGAGACGGCAGATTCGAGCGGCGCCCCTCGAGGCTCTTCAGCTCGATGTTGACCTTCGTGATCTCGTCGTCGAGCGTCATCAATCGTTGACGCTGTTCGACGCGGCGATTGTCGACCACGGAAGCGCTGGTCGAATTGGACTGCTGAGCGGCGGCGACCTCGCCTCGGCTGGCATCGAACTGTGCCCGGTTCGAGACTGGGGTGAGGCCGCACGCCTGGAGTGAGTCGTTGTGGTGGCGCAACAGCAGCTGGCGTTGCGGCCAGTCGCCGGCCCAGCGCTCGATTTCGGCCTCGAGCGTCGCGATCCGCTCGCCGCCCGCGCGCGCGATGTCGACGGTCAGTTGATCTCGACGTGCGGCGAGATCCTGACGATGCCGGCTGAGCCGCACGATGGCGTCGTCGGCCCCGCCGATCGCTTCTACGAGTGCGGCCAAGCGTGCGGCCAGACTCTCGTCGGTCTTGCTGGCGAAGTAGTACGGGAGTGCCGCTCGGAGACCATCGAGCACGATGATGCGTGCCTGCAGTTCGTCGTGGGCGTCGAGGTCGGCGATCAGCGGATCGAGGAGCGCGAGCTGATCGCGGGCCCGCAGCACCGCCTCGTGTGCTCTGGTCAGGTTGTCGAAGTGGCCGATGAGGTCCTTGATGCGCCCCGTCATGTCGAACGGTTCGAGCATGTGGCTGCGCACGAAGTCATTGAGGTTGTCGACGGCCTTCATCGAAACGGTCTGGTGGAACAGGTCGAGGGCCTGTTCGCTCGGGATGTGCAGGCACCGCCGGACGTCTCGCCCGTACTCGGGGAAGTGGTCGTAGAGACGGACACCGACATCGCGCAGCTGCCGTTTCAACTCGGGCAGCGTGTTACCGAAGTGCGAGAAGTGTTTCGCGATGGTGAGTTCGTGATCGGCGACCACGAAGAACCGTTCGGGCTGGCCGTTGTCCTCGCGGGCACGAAACACCTGCGCGATCGTGGTGGTGGTCGCAAAGTCGGCGTTGGCGAAAACGCCGAGGATCACCGAGTAGTTCTGTGGGCCGCGCAACCCGACCGCGCGGGTGGAGCCGGTGGCCTCGACTCGTTCGGACTTGTAGTGGCCGAGCACATATGAGCGCAGGTCGCGTTCTTTGGAGTCGGCGCCGGCGGCGCGGTTATACGAGATGCGATGCGCTGGCAGCAGCAACGTGGTCAGGGCATCGACGGCGGTCGACTTGCCCGAGCCGATGTCACCGGTGAGCAGCGCATTGCGACCATCGATGTCGAACGGCCACACGACGCGGTCGAACGTGCCCCAGTTGTACAGCTCGAATCGCTGCAGCCTGGTGCCGGGCCGAGCCTCGGGGGCGACGGTGTCGAACAGCGTCATGGGCGTTGCGCCGCCCGTGAGAGTTGATCGAGGTAGCGCTCGAGTTCGGCATCGAGATCGGACAGGAACTGTCCATCGACGAACGCCCGGGTGATGGGGCGCACCTCGAACTGGTCGGCCGAACCCCGCAGTTGTCGGAGGAACCCGAGGTCTTTCACCCGGTTGATGTTGACGTCGATGTCGCGTCGGATCTTGGTTTCGTTCGCTGCGTCAGGGGAGTACAACCGCATCATCTCGCTCAACTGCTCGGTGCTGACGACCAATTGGCCCTCGGTGGAATCGGTGTCGAACTCGGCCAGCCGCTTGCGGAGCAGCGCGAGCAGCAGGCTCGTGTGAAAAGGCAGCTTGTGACGGCTGATCAGCCGGGGCAGTGGCGGGGAGGTGTCGTCATCGGGCGCGCTGGCGAGGTAGCCGTAGCCGTTCGTCTCGTCGACCTCGGCTCGCAAGCCGAGGACCGCCACGTAGTCGGCGATCTGGGCTCGTTGCTTGACCAGGGAGTCCCAGAGCTCCTCGTTCGAGTCCCGATAGATCGGGCCCTTGAACAACGAGATCAGCACCGGTGACAGCTCGCTCATGCCGGTTCGCCCTCGGATTGAACGTCGCCGCCCTCCGCAACGTGACGGGCGAACGACACATCTGGGATGTCAGCGACGCGGGTTACCTCGTCGCTGTCCCAGCTGACGCTGCTGCGGGTGTCGTCGTCGAACACGACGTCGAAGCCGGCATCGTCGAGCGAGAAGTACCCGACCAGTTCTGCCAACCCCTGCTCGAGTGGTGTGTCGTCGATCACTTCGGCGAGGCGCACGTGCCGCCTGGCGCCCAGCATTCGGTGGACCCGGTCGATCAGCGCGACTCGGTCCACGTACGCGTGGGAGTCGAGTACGTCGAGGTCGAGTTCGGACGTACCTTCTTCGACGGTGGTGTCGTCGAGGTCGGCGGTGCGGCTCGGACGGAACAGCGGCCGCTCGAACGGCAACGACATCGACACCTTCGTGTCGTCGATCGACATTTCGATGTCGGGGCTCTCGCCACGCAACAGCAGTGCACGGTGCTCAATGCTGCGCAGCAGTTCGAACACGCGTCGGTTCTCGAGCCACACTTGGTCGTCGAGGAACCGCCGGAGCTGCTCGGACAGTTGGCGAACGGTTCGCTGCGTCCGTTCGCTGGCATCGATCCAGTCGAAGTGGGTTCGGGCCAGGCGAGGGTCGAGCTCGGTGATCTCGGCGTTGTGATCGTCGGAGGTGTCGTGGACGCGGTCGAGCAGCTCGGTGAGTTCGACCTGGCGTTCGGCGGACAGCAACAGGTCGTAGAACGCCCGGAAGCTCCGACCCTGGTCGGACTCGGCGATCGAGTGGCGATCGGCGATCATCTCGTCGAGGAGTTCACCCTTCGATCCGTCCCAGCCGGCGATCCGTTCACGGAGCTGACGGTCGAGGAGGCGGAAGTTCTCCTCGACCTGACGGAAGTCGGCCAGCAACTCCCGCGCCGTACGGGCGAACTGCTGGTAGCGGTCGCGGCGAGCGGCGGAGTCGAGCACGTCGACGTACCCGGCCTCGGCGCGGGCGACCTTTGCATCGATCTCGTCTCGTCGGCGCCGCAACTCGGCGAGGCGGTGGCCCGGGTCGGCATCGCGATCGTCGGCAAGCTGGCGAAGCAACTCGAAGATCGTCTGCAGTCGCGACTCGGTGCCCACGAAGCTGCGGGTCTCGAGGTCGCCGACGAAGTCGAGTGCGGCCTGCACTGCCGGCGTGAGGTCGTAGTGCGGTTGGTCGTCGCCCGGCGGATAGAACTTGCGGAGCCAGCCGTGGTCGGCGTCTGCCCACTCGTCGAGATAGGCGCCCGGCGACCGGGGATAGGCGTCATCGCCGAGTCGCTCGCGAAGTGCATACAGCTCGTCGTCGACGAAACGAACGAGGTCGTCAGCGGCGATATTCGATGCGTTCGGCTCGACGAACGCACGGTTGAGGATGCTGAGGACCATCGCCGAGTTCCGGGAGGCGAGCAGAATCCACGCGGGGTGCCGTTTGCGCAGCGTCTCCAACGCGTCGTGTTCCATCGCCCGGTCAGATTACCGACCGGGTGTTGCAACGTTTGGCGGGCGCATCTCGTCGGGACACGCTGACACGGAGTCGACCTCTCCGAACACGATCCGAGCCACGATATAAGCCTTCTTGCGGAAGATGTCGAGAAGACTTATAGTGGGAGTGTGAATCGAACTCGTGCACGGCGATGGGGGGCAGGGAAGGCGTCCGCAGTCCGTCACCTGTTCAACGCGTTGGAGCCGGTCACCCAGGTCGAGCTTGCTCGTCGTGCTGGGGTATCGCAACCCGCGGTGTCGCAGTATCTGTCCAGTCTGCGAGCGCACGGTGACGCGGTCTTCGTGAACCCGGGATGGCTGCCGCAGCGGGATCAACTCCCCGCGACGTATGCCTCGAAGTATTCGTCGCGGTTCACCGACCAGGAGGCGTGGTACCGGATTGACGCAGTATCGGCGCAGGTGCGCGACCTCAACGAACGCGATTCGCGGCTGGTGTGGTCGGGTGACATCGCTGCTGACTGGGTGCGCCCGTGGAAGATGCCGACCACGGCGATCGCCTACGGCTCGATCCCTGCCGAGTGGATGGACGAGTGCGGGTTCGTCCGCGCTGACAGTGCGGCGACGGCGAGCATGCTCGTCCGACCGTTTCCCGACGACCGTTTCGCCGACGAGGCCGAACAGCTCGACGGTCTGCGTGTAGCGCCACGCTTGCATCTCGTCGCG
>JBGTIA010000268.1:0-4058 GCA_041745835.1 Ilumatobacteraceae bacterium
CGCCGAGCTTCGTGAAGCTCTGGTACCAATGGCGGACCGAATCACTACGTTCTTCTACTTCACCCCTGTGGAGTAACGGCGTGCACATTCAGACTCGGTTGCCGGCGTGATCTGATCGGGCACGACCGATCGTAGGTGCCGTTCTTTCTCGGGTCGCGCCGTGGCAGTGCCCTGTTGATATGCGTGGTTGGATGCCGGGCCGGTCCGCTCAACTTGACGGTGGCGAGACGTTCTCTAGATGAACTCCGTCAACGGTGCCTGAATCGCTGAGGCCGTTGAATGGGTTGACGTGGAAGACTTCACCCCGTGCGAGTGTCGATCGCCGGCTCAACATGCCCGGGTCGCACCCTCTAGAGACCCGCTGGGTCGCCGGCGGACACTTTCGACGTCGGCCATCACCGGCGACGCAGTTCGCCTGATCGAGGATTTCGGA
Organism: Ilumatobacteraceae bacterium; assembly: GCA_041745835.1. Classification (GTDB taxonomy): domain Bacteria; phylum Actinomycetota; class Acidimicrobiia; order Acidimicrobiales; family Ilumatobacteraceae; genus Sva-07. The sequence goes on from JBGTIA010000268.1 coordinate 434, forward strand.
GATGACACACGAACCGCTCACCGACGCGTTCGATGTCGGCGATTGCTATCGGACGTCGCGGATTCGGTTGACTGCGTTGATTTCTGAGGCGGGTCCGGGCGTCGGGACGGTGCCGGTTCGTGCGTGTCCGGGTTGGGACGTGTCCGACGTGCTGGCGCACCTGGTCGGCGTGATCGAGGACGCGGCCGCCGGTCGACTGAGCGGACCGCCCTCGATCGACATGACGGCAGTTCAGGTCCGACGTCACCAAGGTGATTCGGTCGACCACCTCCTCGAGAAGTGGGAGTCGATGGCGGCGCCATTCGAGTCGGCGATCTCGTCGCGGCGAGTCGTTCCGGCGTTCCTCGACGTGTTGTCGCACGAGCACGACATCCGTCTCGCGGTCGGTCGGCCGGGTGGACGAGACGATGCAGACGTCCTGATCGCGGCGCACCAGGTGAAGACGGTCGCCGACGTTCCGGTTCGGATCGAACTCGACGACTCGGTCACGATCCCGTCGGCGGATCCCGGTGGGGTGGTGGTGCTGCGGGCGCCGCCGTTCGAGGTGTTCCGGTTCCGTCTCGGTCATCGGACGCGTGAGGAGGTTCGCGCGTTGGAGTGGTCGAGCGACCCCATTGCGTTCCTCGATCGGTTGTTCGTCTTCGGTCCTGCGCTCGAATCGATCGGCGAGTAGCCGGTTCGTCGCTCCTGCCGGCTCGGTGGACTTGTCGAGTGTCAGGTCTGTTCGGAGAGGTAGGTGAGCGTCAACCAGTCCCTGACGGCTGGGTCCTCGGTGAGTCCGATCGCCCGCCGAGCGCAGGCCGCGGCTTCCTCGGTTCGCCCCGCTCGACCGAGGCAGTGGGCGCGCACCGAGTGGTAGGGCTGATAGTCGACCGTGCGATCCGTCGGGAGTTCATCGAGCAGTCCGATCGCCACGTCGGGTCCACTGGCCGACGCGTGCGCAGCGGAGCGGGCGACGTGCGTGCCGATCGTCGGATCGAAGCGAACCACCCCGTCATAGAGCGCGGCGATCGACGCCCAGTCGGTCACTCCCGTGATCGCACGTCGATTGTGGACCGATTGGATCGCTGCGTGCAGTTGGTAGCGCCCCATGCGCCCGACTCCGACTGCCGCAGCGAGGTGCGTCTCGGCTTCGATCATCTGGTCCTTGGACCACCGGGACACGTCGTGGTCCTCGATCGGCACGAAGCGACCCGCATCGTCTCGGCGCGCGCCGGAGCGGGCGTGGCTGTGCAGGAGGAGGGCGAGCAGTCCATGCGCTTCCGGTTCCTCGGGGAGCAGCTGGGTGACGAGGCGTGCGAGCCGAAGTGCTTCGATCGTCAACCCGACGCGCTTGGAATCGGCGCCGGCCGGGTCGTCCCAACCGGTGCCGTACGCGGCGTAGATCGCATCGAGGACGGCGTCGAGTCGCTCGACGAGTTCGCCCGGGCCGGGAACGCGGAACGGGATCCGGTTCTGTTTGATCTTGGCCTTGACGCGCACCAAGCGCTGGCCCATCGTCGCCGGCGCGACGAGAAAGGCCGAGGCGATGCGAACGGCGTCGAGGCCCAGAACGGTCTGCAGGACGAGAGCGCTGCGCATCGTCGGGTCGATCGCAGGGTGCGCGCACGCGAACATTAGTTGCAGGCGCTGGTCGGGGATCCGATCGTCGGCCGCTTCCGAAGCGCCACCGGGTACGGCATCGGTTGCCGCGGAATGGAGTCGTTCGAGGGCCGGGAGTGCGCGCGTCGCGACGTCGCGGCGTCGAGCGGCACCGATGATGTAGCGCCGGGCGACGCTGACCAGCCAACTGTCGGGCCGATCGGGGATCCCGCGTGTCGGCCACGTCTCGAGTGCTGCTGCGAGAGCGTCGCCCAGCGCATCCTCGGCCGCCGCGATGTCACCGGTGATCGACGCGAGGTACGCCACGAGGCGACCGTAGGAGTCGCGCACGATCTGCTCCGCGACTGCGCCGCTTGCGTCGGCGTGGCCGTCGTGGGCGGTCACATCGCCGGTGAGGTCGGCATCAACGGTCGCACCTCCACCGACGCGTAGTCCGCCGACGGGCAGCGTGCCGCCCACACCAACGCAGCATCGAGATCCTCGACGTCGACGACGAAGTATCCGCCGAGGTGTTCCTTGGAATCGGCGAACGGCCCGTCCTGCAACATCCGCTCACCGTCGCGGAGCCGCACCGTGGTCGCGGTGGACGGCGGGAAGAGCCCGCCGGCTCCGGCCAGGTCACCACTCGCACCGAGGGCTTCCAGATAGGCGCTCCACGATGCCCAGTAGTCACCGGAGCGTTCCGGATCGTCACGCGCCTCGAAGGCGTCGTGGTTCTCGTAGGCGAGGATCATGAACTGCATGGCAACTCCTGTGCATGGTGAGGTGGATCGTTTGGGCCGGTCGCGTGTGAGAAAACGTAGAGGCCCATGGTGTCGTCCACGCAGACGCGCACCGCACACGATTTCGACAGCGATCTCGGAAAACCTCGAGTGTCGTGTCGAAATGGTCGACCGCCCGCGTCTGCGCTTGCGACAGACCAACCGGTGCCGACCCGGCGCCCCCTCACGAAGGAACAGACACCATGACCACCCAGAACATCCAGATCGCGATCAAGGCCACGCCCGAGCAGGTGTGGACCGCCCTCACGGACGGCAACATCACCCCGGCGTACTACATCGGGTTCACCGCCGAGTACGGCGACGTCACCCCGGGCACCGACTACCGCTACACCGCCGGCGGTGGCGACGTCATCGCCGGGCAGATCCTCGACGTCGATCCCGGCAGGAAGATCAGCATGACCTTCAACGGAATGTGGGCCCCCGACGTCGCCGAACTCCCCGAATCGAAGGTCACCTTCAGCATCTTCGAACCGTTCATGCCGATGCCCGGCGTCACGTTCCTGTCCTGCGTCCACGACGACCTGCCCGACACGGAGGCCGCCGCACACCTCGAGATCGGATGGGTGACCATCCTGTCGGGAATGAAGACCCTCCTGGAGACCAACGAACCGATCTTCTCGCCCGCCTGATCCGACCGAACGACCGACTTCGACGCGTTCGTGGCCACGGCCATTCGCAATGGCCCCGAACGCGTTCGCCCCGCGATCGCCCGACCCGCGCGGTTGCGCTGGCGCACCGACCGAGCTTCAGTGTGTATTGCGACTAAACCTGCCCTTCAGACGGCCAGATCCGGCAAGTCGATCGCTCTGATGGCTAGTACGCGCAGCGGGGCCACGTCCGAAGCGTTATCGCGTACCTGGCCGAGCCCCGACGTGCCGATTCCGATCGGAGTTGATGTGGTCTGGTTTGGAGCAATATGAGCGACTCGGACCCGGTTTCGCGCTGCGGTCAGTTGTTGAGCAGCGACGTGATCGGGCCGATGGTCAGCCCATCGCGGATCTCGCGTTCGCCGAGCGGGGAGTCGAGTTCGACGGTGACGACTTCCGATGGATTATCGGGGCACGTCTGGTCGCCTGGTTGCGGGATCACCGCGAACGCGAACCGGACGGCGTCGTCGGTCTCGACGACTTGGGGCCCGATCAGGCGATCGCCCATCTCTTGTCCGCTCGCGCAGCCGAGTTCGTTGACCGCTACACGAATCTCTGTCGCGGACGCTTCTGGCGCTGGCGACTGGGGGTCCA
>JBGTIA010000269.1:0-6247 GCA_041745835.1 Ilumatobacteraceae bacterium
TCGCTCGGCGCCTCCCCCGTCTACCCTCTGCCGGGTGACGACCGATATCGCCGACGACGCCCCATCGGCGGCTTCGTCGGGCGCCCCCTCGCCCAATCCCTCGCCCAACCCGAACGGCGGAGCCGGCGAGGTGTCCGACCCGGTGGCGTTGCGAGGGTTTGCCGACCTGTTCGATGCGATCACGTCCAATGTGGCGCAGGTGCTCCACGGCAAGCACGACACGATCGAGCTGGCCGTCATGTGTCTGCTGGCCGAGGGCCATCTCCTGATCGAGGACGTGCCCGGTGTCGGCAAGACGTCGTTGGCCAAGGCCTTGGCGGCGTCGATCGACTGCAGCTGGAAACGGATCCAGTTCACGCCCGACCTGCTGCCGACCGACCTGGTGGGCGTGAGCATCTATCAGCGCTCGACCGAAACCTTCGTGTTCGAGCCTGGCCCGCTCTTCGCCAACATCGTGCTGGCCGACGAGATCAACCGGGCGTCACCCAAGACGCAGTCGGCCCTGCTCGAGGCAATGGAGGAACGACAGATCACCGCCGACGGTCGCAGTCGCCTGCTCGACCCTCCCTTCATGGTGATCGCCACGCAGAACCCCGTCGACCAGGAGGGCACCTACCGCCTTCCCGAGAGCCAGCTCGACCGGTTCCTCCTGCGGATCTCGATCGGCTACCCGGCACGCGACGCAGAGATGCAGATGCTCGACGTGCAGGGTGCTGCAAGCGGTGCGACTGCGCTCCAGCCCGTGGTGTCGGTCGAAGAGGTCAGGGCAATGATCGCGGCGGTGCGCGGCGTCCACGTCGCCAAGGCGCTCAAGTCGTACCTCGTCGATCTGGCAGCGACGAGCCGTCGCCACCCCGGTATCGAACTCGGCCTGTCACCGCGAGCGACCTTGCAACTCGCCGCTGCCACACGGGCCCATGCCGCAGCCCGTGGGCGAAACTATGCGACGCCCGACGACGTCAAAGCGGTCGCCCAGGCAACCCTCAGCCATCGCGTCGTCGTGCGCTCCGAGCATGGAGCGCAGCTGTCGCCAGAGGACGCGATCAAAGAGGTCTTCGATGCCGTCGCCGTCCCGGTCCCACGTTGAGTCGGTGAGTCCATGCCACGGCGCGGCCTGACCCGCCAGGGCGTTGCCGTCGTGGGTGCCGGCCTGGTGGCGATCGTCATCGGGCGCGTGTTCGCGATCGTCGAACTCTTCGTGATCGCCGCTGCCTGCTTCGCGTCGGTCGCAGCCGGCCTTGCGTACGTCTGGATCCGCCATCCTCGTGTCGAGGCGAGCCGCTGGATCCACCCGTCCGTGCTGGTCGCAGGCGACACCGGTCACGTGGACATCCGGCTGCGTCACGACGGACGGATCACGTCGGCGCCGTTCGTCCTCGAGGAGCCAGTGGTGCGAACAATGACCGAGGACCACGTGGCGCGACTTCCCGTGGCGGCGTTGCGGGCCGGCACGGTGTCGTCGTCGGGGTATCGGGTGCCGACCACCACGCGGGGCGTGATCGGTCTGGGTCCGCTGCGCCTGATCACCCACGACGCGTTGGGGATCGCTCGCTCGGTCACGCCGATCGTGGGAACGGACGAGATCGTCGTCGCTCCTCGCACGCTGCCGATCGACATGCCCGAACTCGGTCGCGGCCCCCTCGGCAGGTCCTTGCTCGAGTCTTCACGACGCCTCGGGCCCGGCGACTTCCACGGGTTGCGGGAGTACGCCTCGGGTGACGAACCGCGCAGCATCCACTGGAGGGCGTCCGCCCGCAGCGATGCCTTGATGGTCAAGGAGTTCACCGTGGAGGGCCTGCACCGCTGCACGGTGGTGTTCGATCCGGCCCCAGCGGCCCATGCGAGCACGGCCGGGTTCGAACGCGGGGTGACCGCTGCAGCGAGTCTCGTGGCGAGCGCGATGCGCGCCGGACTCAACACCCGATTCGTCACGGCTGGCGGCATCGACCTGCGCGGTCCCGAGGTGGTCCACAACACCCAACGGGTGCTCGCCCGCATCGAACCGAACGATGCTGCGATCGCAGCGTTCGACACCGACATGGCCGACGGCCTGGTCCTGCTGGTCGTGATCACCGGTTCGCCCCTCGCCGCGTCGTGGCGGGTCGCGCGCTCGATGTCCGATCCGGCGGTCACCAAGGTGCTGGTGACGACCAGCGAGAGTCCGGGCAGGACGCGACTGGCGGTCCCGGCGCGCTCCGACGAGGAGTTCGTCGCAGCGTGGCAGTCGCTCGTCGGGCAGCCGAGCACCGGCCACATCACACACGCCACCCACGCCGAGGCCACACACGCTGGAGCCACGGCGGTGCCGTCGTGAGCGCATCGTCGACACGCACGGGACTGGGCAGCGACGTGCTCGCCACGGCGATGGTCGCAACGTTCTCGATGGCCGTTGCGATCGGGTATGCGCGCACGTTCTCGGGCTGGCCCTTCCTCACGGACATGGCACTGCTGGTCGCCGCCGGACACGGCGTGGGTCTGTTGCTGCGTCGACTGCGCGTGTCGGTGTGGCTCGCGGTCCCGGCGATGGCGACCGTGCTCGTCTGGACCGTGCTCGCGGTGTACTACCCCGACACGTTCTCGTGGGCGCTGCCGACGAGCGACACGTGGTCGATCCTTCGCGAACAACTCACGTCGGTGCGCCAGGAGTTCCGGACGGCGGTGGCTCCGGTCGAGTACGGCGGCGGCTGGGACATCCTCGCGGCGATCGGTCTGGCAACTGCGGTGTTGCTCGCCGACGTGTTCGCATTCCGTGCAGACGCACGGGCGGAGACGTTGGTGCCCGGCGGTGTCCTCTTCGTCTTCGTCGGCGCCCTCGGAGACGAACGGCTGCGGATCGCCACTGCGGTCGTGGTCGTCGGCGTCGGTGTGGCCGCCACCGTGACGCTGCGTTCGTACCATGCAGAACCAGGGCGAGGCGATGTCGCGTCGCCGTGGCGGCGCTGGCCGGCGGCGATCGCGTTCGGCATCGTCGTCGCCGTGGCGGCGGGACTCGTCGGACCCCGAATCCCTGGCGCGGACGCGGAAGCGATCTACGACACCAGCGGGGGCGGCGGCAACGGAGGTGTCACCCAAGTGGTCAGCCCGTTGGTCGACATCCGATCGCGACTCACCAACCGCTCGCCCGAAGAGTTGTTCCGTGTGCGCGCGGACATCGAGTCGTACTGGCGGTCGTCCGCGCTGCCCGAGTTCGACGGCACCACCTGGGGGCTTCCCGAACGCGAGCTGCAGGCCATCGACGACACGCTCACCGCTCCCCCGGACTCCTCGATCGACAACCGCCAGCGCATCACGATCGGCGCACTGGGCGGCAGCCTCGTGCCAGCGGCGCCCGATCCGTTCCAGGCGTCGGGTCCCGACGACCTGCGTTGGGTGCCCGAAACGGCGACGCTGGTCACGATCGACGGCGATCTCCGCAGAGGCGACACGATCGACATCGTGTCGGTCACGCCCCGACTCGACGCCGAGCGGCTGCGTTCCGCCACCTCCGCTGCGCCTCCCGACCCGATCCACTTCAGCGTGCCCGACGACCTGCCCGAGGTCGTCGGCGCGACTGCAAGGCAGGTCACCGAGGGCGCAACGACCACCTACGATCGTGCCTTGGCCCTGCAGACGTGGTTCCGAAGCGAGTTCGACTACAGCCTCGAGGTTCGACCCGGTCACGGGAACTCGGCGATCGAGAGCTTCCTGCGCGACCGAGTCGGCTACTGCGAGCAGTTCGCCGGCACGTACGCCGCCATGCTCCGGACGCTCGACATCCCGTCGCGGGTGGCGGTCGGGTTCACGTCGGGCGTCACGGTCGGCGACGGAGAGTTCTCGGTGCTGGGACGCAATGCCCACGCATGGCCGGAGGTCTGGTTCGACGACATCGGTTGGATCGCGTTCGAGCCGACGCCGGGGCGTGGCGCACCGAACGCGCAGAACTACAACCCCGAGGTGCGCCCGCAACAGGACACCACGGCGGGACCGGGAGACATCGACGTCGCGAACAGCACACCACCGACCACCGTGCAGGCCGGGCCGCGGGACGACGAATTCGATCTGCGCATCCCCGACTTCTCGGACTCCGCCGATGGTGCGCCGACGTCGACCGCGTCTGCAGCCGGCGACGAAGGTCGCCTCCCGCTGATGCTGTTGGCCGTCATCGTGCTGATCGCCGCCGTCGTCTCGCCGAGTGTGGTCCGTCTCGTCCGCCGACGACACACGACTCGGTCCGTCGACGAGCAGCTCGCCGATGCCTGGCAGCGCGCCACGAGTGCCGTCTCGGCCGTCGGGGTGCCCCTGCGTGACTCGGATACCCCGTCCGAGGTTGCTGCGAGCACCGCCCACCACTTTCCACTGGTCACCCGTCCGATGGCGTCGCTCGCAGGTGTCGTCACGGAGGCGACCTACCGGCCCGAGGGAACGGCCGGGTACGACACGGTCGGCACCTACGGCAAGAGCACGGTCAGCGAGTGCCGCAACTGGGCCAAGCAGATCGACCGAGCGGCGATCGAGTCGCTCGAGTGGCCGGACCGGCTCCGCCGCCACTTCACCTCCTGGCGGTGACCGGCCGCGTCAGCAGATGACGTCAGTCGATGTCGGCAGCGTGTGTTCAGCGGGTGGCGTCGTCGTCGACGTCGGGTCGACGACCGCTCAACCAGGCCGAGATCGGCAACTGGCCGAGTCGTTCGCGTCCGAGCAGGCGCAGTTCGGACTCGAGCAGGATCGCCATCACCAACACCAGCACGAATCCGCCGAACGCCACCACGAAGCTCACGGCCAGCCCACCGATGGTGATGACGAGGCCAACGATCAGGCCCAGGGCGAGGATGATGGAGCGACGGCGCGACACCCGGTACCCGCGTTGGGAGAAGGTGGGGTCCTGTTCGAGCTCTTGCTCGATCTGACGCAAGATGCGTTGCTCATCCTCGGAGAGAGGCACGGAGGTCATCATCGCACGTTTCCGGTCGATCCTCAACGCGGTCGAGACCTTTCTCCGCGCATTGGTTCGGGCCCATCTCGGTGGCCGGCCGTTGGCTCCGAACGGGCGGCCTCGGCGTCCGGACCCCAATGTTGTCCACCCCTACGCACCACGCGCAAGCGGCCGGACTCGAGCGCACTCGCGGGCCCGATGGCGCCGGAACCGAACCTGTCGCGGATCTGATCGAGCGCCTCCGTCGTCGCGACCCAGTCCGGTTGAGCGTCGAAGAGGTCGTCGAGGCTCAGTTGACGGGTACTGGGGCCGAGATTCGATCCGGCGACGCCCAGCAGACGCACTCCCGGCGACGGGTCGATCGCCTCGAGCAACGGCGTGAGCAGGCCGACGATCTCCGGGGCGAGTTCGACGGCCGCCGGGCAGGTCACCGACCGGGTGATCGTCTGGAAGCCGGTGTCGAAGCGCAACTTCAGGGTCAGGGTTCGAGCGCCGACCCCCGCTGCCCGCAGACGCGACGCGACGGCATCTGCGAGGCGCACCAGCTCTCGTCGCAGGTCCTCGAATTCGGTCTTGTCGGTGGCGTAGGTCTCCTCGTGACTGATCGATTTGGCTTCGCGTTCGGGTTCGACCGGTCGATCATCGATGCCCTGCGCCAGGCCGAGCAGGTGGCGAGCCTGCCCCGCTCCGAGTGCGGCCGCCAACGCCGGCTCGTCCACGTTGGCGAAATCGCGGACCCGTCGGATCCCGATCCGGTGGAGCTTGTCGAGCGTCACGGGCCCGACCCCCCACAGCCGTTGCACTGGGAGCGGATCGAGGAACGACCGTTCCGCGCCGCTCGCCACCACGACGACCCCGGCTCCGGGTTCCACAGCGGACGGTGTCGCGCGCGGTTTGGCCTCCACGGATGCCAATTTGGCCAGGAATTTGTTCGGCGCCACGCCAACCGAGCATCCGAGCGAGAGCTCGTCGGCCACGGCGCGTCGGATCGACGCAGCGATCTCGGGGGCCGGTCCGAACAGGCGCAGCGACCCGGTGACGTCCAAGAAGGCCTCGTCGAGCGAGAGCGGCTCCACCAACGGGGTGTAGCGATCGAGGATCTCACGCACCTGCGCGCTGACCTCGCCGTAGAGCCCATGGTCGCCCGCCAGGAACACGGCATCCGGGCACCGGCGCATCGCGACGGCCGACGGCATCGCCGAATGCACACCGAAGCGGCGAGCCTCGTACGAGGCAGCGGCGACGACGCCACGGTTGCCGGTTCCTCCGACGACGACCGGCCGCCCGGCAAGATCGGGCCGGCGCCGCAGCTCGACCGACACGAAGAAGGCGTCC
>JBGTIA010000270.1:0-1737 GCA_041745835.1 Ilumatobacteraceae bacterium
ATCCCGACGACGTCGTGGCTCGTGACCCCCGCTGGCTTGTCGACGACGGTGACGCCGTGCGTGGTGGCCGGCTTGCGGCGCGCCATCAGTCCTCGGCGCGGTCGGCGTCGTCAGCACCTGCCGGCGACGGTGTTGGCGACGGTGTCGGCAAGGTGGCCGACTGTGTGGCCGACTCGGCCGATTCACGTTCGAGCCGCGCCTGATCGGACTTCAGGATCTCGTCGATGCGCGCTGCGGATCGGATCACCATGTCGGGCCGGAAGTCGAGGATCGGCGTCTTCTTCGCCCTGATCTGCTTGGCGATCGACGCCTGGAGCCGGATCCGGTGTTCGGCGAACGCTTCGAGGATCTCGGGGTCACCCTCCTCGTCGGCGAGCGAGTCGAAGAAGACGATCGCCCGGTTGAGCTCCGGATCGACGTCGATGCCGGTGACGGTGACGAACTGGAGCCGCTCGTCGTCGATGCGCACGAGTTCGTCAGCGATGATCTCCTGCAACGTGGTGCTCACCCGCGCGCTGCGAGAGTACTTCGGGGTGCTGCTTCGGGTGTTGCGCTTGCCTGCCATGGGCATCTCCTCGGGTGAGGATTACAACTCCTGTTGTAATCAGGTGAAGTCGGGGGCGACCCGGTTGGATCGCTTCAGTTCGGCCATGCCGGACATCGTGGCCAGCTTCTCGACGGCATCCCACAACTCGACTGCTTCGGCGCCGCGGGGCGCCTTGGAGATCACGGGTCCGAAGAAGCTCGCCTCGTTGCCGGCTCCGGGATGGAACGTGAGGATCGGCGTGCCGACGTCCTTGCCGGTGCGGCTCAACGCCAATTCGGTGTCGGCACGGATGTACTCGTCGTGCGAGTCGTCGTCCGCCGCATCGACGTAGCTCACGTCGAATCCAGCGTCGGCGAGCAGGCCCTTGTACCAGGCGGTCGAATCGTCCCGGGCCGCTTCGCGTTGGGCGTCGACATGCAATGCCTCGCCGATCGCCGTGTACCACCGGCCGACTGCACTCGGATCGTCCTCGCCGAGCCGAATGGCATCGCCGATGCGCAGACCCTGCTGACCGAGGTAGTGGCCGGCTCGATACTGCGGTGTGTACCACTCCTGGGTGTTGGCCTCGTTGAGGATCCACAGCGAGATGAACCGCCAGTCGACCTCGTAGTCGCGTTGTTCGCTCACGTTGACGACCCATCTCGAGGTGATCCACGCCCACGGACAGACGGGATCGAAGAAGAAGTCGAGATCAGCGGCCATGGGGCCAACCTATCGGCAGGTGTCGGGCACGAGCCCGGGCCGGATCACGTGCGGGCGATCTCGACGTCCTGGAAGGTTTCGATGAGATCGCCGGGCTTGAGGTCCTGGAAATCGGACAGTCCGATACCGCACTCGAAGCCCTCGCGGACCTCACGGGCGTCATCCTTGAACCGCTTGAGCGACGTGATGTCGCCCTTCCAGATGATCGTGCCGTCGCGCAGGAAGCGCACCTTGGATCCACGCGTGATCACGCCGGAGCGGACATAGCAGCCCGCGATCGCACCGAGCTTGGGAACTCGGAAGATCTCGCGCACCTCCGCTTCGCCGGTGACGTGCTCCTCGTACTCCGGCTCGAGCATGCCGATGACGGCCTGCTCGATGTCCTCGAGGAGCTTGTAGATGATCTCGTAGGTGCGGATCTCGACTTCTTCCTGCTCGGCGAGCTTGCGCGCCTTGCCGTCGGGTCGCACGTTGAAGCCGATGATCGT
>JBGTIA010000271.1:0-7865 GCA_041745835.1 Ilumatobacteraceae bacterium
GGCGGAGGCCTCGACGAGTGGCTGGTGTTCGAGCGCCCGCAGGCGACCGACGGCCATGATGGCGCCGGCGTGTTCGTAGAGGTCGAGACGCGACTGGACGAGCGCGTTCGTCCGGGCGGCGAGGTCACCGTCGACGCCGACACGCACCAGCGGCTCGAAACGCTCGCGGAAGCGTTGGTAGGTCTGGAACTGGAGGTCGTCGATGCCTTGGAAGTACCGGAAGATCGACGCGACGGACACGCCCGAACGCTCAGCGATCAGCTCCACCGCTGGTGGGACCTTGCCCTCCTGCAACAGTTCGAACATCGCATCGATGACGGCGACACGACCACGTTCGCGACGCGCCCGCCGCCCGTCGGTACTCGTCCCGTCGACGCTCTGCTCCCCCACGGGGTACGAGCCTAATGTATTGCGAGTCCTTTTCGCAATACATCGTCGGCAGGGCGTCAGTTCAACGACGAAAGGCCCTCGAGCGATGAGCGAAGCGACCGGATCGCGGCCTTTCGCTCATCGCCTCCCCCGCCCCTTCGCTGGAGCGATGAGAGAAGCGACCGGATGCCGGCCTTTCGCTCATCGCTCGCGCGTGGCGAGTCACACGAGCGTGAACACCACACCGCCGATGTCGGCACGTCGACCGACGCGCGAGCGGTCGACGGCTCGCAGACCCACACCGTCGATCCCCTCGCCCCGCTCCCCGGCTCCAATGAATCGGACCGCCTCGTCGACACCGAGCTCCACCCATCGACTGTGCAGCGCCTCGGGATCCTCAGCGGCCACCGCGACCATCGAGATCCGGTCGACGGCGGCGGTCGACGACGTGTCCACCGACTGCCAATCGGGCCCGCCCCACCGCCAGCTCCCCGCCGGCACCGGTTCGTCGAGCGACACGATCGCGGCGCCGACGTCGCGAGGGTGGAGGTGGCGGCCGCGGATGTCGGCGAAGTCGCCCGCCCAGATCACCCGCACGTCGTGCGCTGCCAGGTGCTCGAGCCGAGCGTCGAGATCGTCCACCTCGTAGATGGCCATGTACCCGCCGGCGTCTCCACGCTTGTCGAGCAGCCGCTGCACCGTGGTTCCCTCCCGAGCGGGAGACAGCACCTCGAGGAACTGATCGCCGACGAGCAGCATCGCGTTGCGTAATCCGAACTCCGCCACACCCGGATCGCTGAACACGACCTGGAGTCCGAACGTGTCGCACAACTCCTCGACAACGGGATCGAGATCGGGGGCGATCATCGCGACCTGCCGGAGCCGGATCACGATCCACCCCCGTCGCCGTTGCGGACGTCGCTCAACTCGAGGAACTCGATGATTGCGGGGAACGCCGTGCGGTCCTGGATCAGGAACGTGTGACCCCCGTCGAAGACCCGCAACGTGGCGTTCGGCATCCGCTCGGCGATGAGCTCGGAATTGGCGACCGGTGCGATGTCGTCGTACTGCCCTGCACCCACCAGCGTCGGGTGACCGATCGACGCCAGATCGGCGACCACGTCGTGGCCCGCACGGGCACGGAGCTGGCGCGCCAGCCCGGTCGTCTGCTCCGGATCGGCCGGCAGTTTCGACTGTTCGACCATCACGTCGTAGTACCGGCCGAGGCCCGGGATCGACTCGTCGGCATCGGGATCGAATCGTCGATCGGTGAGTCGGCAGCGCATCGCGAACGCCTCGTCGGGATCGAGCCGGCCGAGTTCGTGGAGTGGATACGATGCCGCCTCGCCGCCCGGCGACGTGCAGCACAGCACCAGCCGATCGATCAGATCGGGATGACGCACCGCGAGGTTCAGCGCGACCATGCCACCGAAACTGGTACCCATCACGTGACACCGTGACCAACCCATCGAGTGGATCAGTGCGGCAGCGTCGTCGGCATAGTCCGCCATCGTGGAGTCCGACTCAGGCTTCGAGGTCTGGCCGAGGCCACGCTGGTCGTACGAGAGGGTCTCGAAGGCGCGGTTGACCGGCAGGATCGACGCAGGTGACCGGCGCAGGTCGTTGCCGCTGCCGCTGATGTTGAGCAGCGGCGGGCCGGCACCGTGGAGTTCGAAGTAGACGTCGATCCCGTTGACAGCGGCGAAAGGCATCCACGATCTTCGCGGATCCGCCTTGCGATGAGCGAACAGCCGTCATCCGGTCCGCTCGCTCATCGCATCGCGATCTACGCTCGCTCCATGCCGTTGCACCATGTCGCCTACGCCACCCGGGACGTCGAAGCAACCACCCACTTCTACGAGGACCTCATGGGATTTCCGCTGGTCCACACCGAGGTCCAGGCGATGGGCGACAGCTGGTTGCGTCACGTGTTCTACGACATCGGACCCAACGATCAGGGCGAGTCGGAGTGCATCGCGTTCTTCCAGTTCCACCAGGTCGGTGAGCAACCCGAGTGGACCACCGATCTGTCCGACAGCGTCGGCCTCCCCTTCTGGGTGAATCACTGCGCGTTCCGAGCGAGCGCCGAGCAGCAGGAGACGGTTCGAGCCCGCATGTCGGCGGAGGGCATCGAGCCCGCAATGGAGCAGGACCACGGCTGGTGTCACTCGCTGTACTACCTCGACCCGAACGGGATCATGGTCGAGCTGTGCCGCGACACACCCGGCTTCGAGCCCGACCCGCACGAGGCCCACCGGCTCCTGAGCGTGGATCCGCTGGTCGAGACGTCCCGCAGGGTGGAGGCCTGACGTGCCTCGCCTCGCTCAAGTGCCCCGAGACGACGCACACCCGGTGGCGCAGGCCGTCTACAAGATGATCTTCGGCGACCGTGACCCGGGCGCCGAACCCGGCACCGCCTCGGGCACACCCGGCAACTGGTGGACGGTGTTCGCGTTGGTGCCCGACGCATTCGACCACACCACGCTCGGGTTCCAGTTCTACCGCGACCCGGGCCGCCACATCAGCGCCAAGCTGCGCGAGCTCGGCCAGACCCGCGCCGGGTTTGCCGTCGGGAGCCAGTTCGTGTTCAGCCAGCACTGCAAGGCGATGCGCGATGTCGGGTTCACCGACGAACAGGTCGCAGCGATTCCGGCGTGGTCGGTGGCGGACTGTTGGAGCGCGCCGGAACGGGCGGTGCTCGCCTACACCGACTGCCTCGTGTTGCAGCTTGGCCGCGTTCCGAACACCTTGTTCGCCGAGTTGCAGAAGCATCTGTCCGACGAGGAGATCCTCGAGTTCACCTACATCACGTGTACGTACGCAATGCATGCAACGATGACCAAGGCGCTGCGACTGGAGTACGACGACGTCGACGATCGTGTCGTCGAGGTGGCCGACCCGTCGGGCATTTTCGCCGGTCTCGACGTGATGGCAGTCGTCGACGAGTCGACGACAGGAGTGACCGTCGATGAGTCGACGACAGGAGTGACCGTCGACGACGTCGACGGTGGCTGACGTCGTCCAACCGATGCTCGCCTGCCTGGGAGACCTCGTCGAGGATGTCGTCGTACGCCTCGACGGGCCGGTCAACGTCGCGTCCGACACCCACGCTCAGATCTCGCGACGGCTGGGTGGGAGCGCTGCCAACGTCGTCGCCAACGCCGCCGCGCTCGGCCACCGGGCCCGCTTCCTCGGCCAGGTGGGCACCGATGCGATCGGCACCGCACTGGTCGCGGAGCTCGGCGACGACGGTGTCGACACCTCGATGGTCCGGCGAGGCGGTGCGACCGGCACGATCGTGGCACTCGTCGATCACCTCGGCGAACGCACCATGCTGACCGATCGTCAGGCGTGCCTCGACCTCGACGAACCCGACCCGTCATGGCTCGACGGCGTCGACACGTTGCACATTCCCTTCTACTCCTTCGCCGGCGGACCCATTGCCGCCACGGCGACCACGGTGATCGGGTGGGCGCACGCACGCAGCGTGGCGGTGTCGATCGATGTGTCGTCGACGGCGATCATCCTCGAAGTCGGCGTCGACGAGGTGGTGCGACGACTGGCCGACGCCGCACCGTCTGTGGTGTTCGCGAACAGCGACGAAGCGGTCGCGCTCGCCATCCACGGCCCGATGGCGGGTGCCCTCACCGTCGTGAAGCGTGGGGCTCAGCCAGCGGTGATCCACCGGCTGGATGGCTCGATCGTCGACGTGGATGCGATCGCTGTGCCCGGCGTCAACGACACGACGGGCGCAGGCGACGCGTTCGCCGCCGGCTTCCTCACTTCACCTGGCTGGGTCGACGATCCGACGACTGCGTGCAGGTCTGGCCATCGTGCCGCCGCCGAGTTGCTCCGGGGTCGGTGCTGACGGCGCGGTCGACGAACGGACGATCAGAATCCGAGCAGCGCCGTGAGGTCGAAGACGTCGGACTGCGGCGGCAGCTCGATGCCGAGCGGATCGTTGCTCGTGGTCATGTCGAGCTGCATCGCGATCGACCGGCCGGCGATCTCGGTGTCGAAGGCGCCGCGTCGCAGTTGGTTGTCGGCGGTGACGAAGACGTCGTAGGTGACGGTGTCGGGGAGTTCGATGTCGGCCAGCGCCGGGTCGATCAGTGCCGGGTCGATCAGTGCCGGGTCGATTCCGGCTTGCGGGACCGCCGCGAGCGCTGCGGCGACGTCCACGGTGACCTCGTAGTGCATGACCTCGACGCCGTCGATGGTCTCGACGCCCGTCTCCGTGGCGCTGTCGTTGTCGAGCAGCGAGCGGGCGATGTCGGTCGGGTCGAGCGCGAACCCACCTGGCAACCCGCCCGGCAACCCACCTTGGAGGTCGTCGAGTGACCCTCCGCTCTGCTCGGCGAGCATGCCCAGGTCGATCGAGACCCACGCGGCATCCGCTCCGAGGAGCCCACCCAGCGCTGCTGCGTCGAGGTACACGATGCCGGTCGAGCCGTCGACGAGGACCGTGATGTCGCCGCCGCCGATTGGCAGGGGCATGTCACCGAGAGCAAGCAACGACGACAGATCGGTGGTGACCGACATGAGCTGCGACTCGTTGTCGACCGCCCCGGCGAAATTGACTTCTGCGAGGTCGGATGCCGACACGGTCAACTCGAACTCGACGGTACGCGCGGTGATGGCGCTCTGGGCCGCTGCGGTCAGCGAGTACGGCTCGGTGACGTCGACGCCGTCGCCGGAACGTCCCGTCACGAGTGCGACTGCCGCCACTCCCAGCGCAAGCACGGCGACGACTGCAGCTGTCAATGCAAACGGCCGACGGCGATCACCCGGCGGCGTCGACAGGGGTACGGGTTCGATCTGCGAGGGTTCGGCGGCGGGTGTTGTTGCGGGTGAACCGGTGACCGGCGCACCGGTGGGCGGTGCAAACGTCGAAGGCATGGATCAAGAGTACGGCGCTGCGACCGCCGGGTCACGTCAGGAGTGACGTCAAGAGTTCGTCGTCACCCCCGGTGATCGGTACGGTCGGTCCATGAACGCTCAACACGTCGATGTCCTCGTGATCGGCGCAGGAATCTCGGGGATCGGTGCTGCGTATCACCTGCAGGTCGAGTCGCCGAACCGCACGTATCTGATCCTCGAGGGGCGCAGCGACATCGGGGGGACGTGGGATCTCTTCCGCTATCCCGGCGTCCGTTCCGACAGCGACATGCACACGCTCGGGTTCGAGTTCAAGCCGTGGAACGCCGAGAAGTCGATCGCCGACGGACCGTCGATCATGGCGTATCTCCGCGAGACGATCGCCGAGTATGGGATCGATCGCCACATCCGGTTCGGACACCTCGTCCGGCGAGCCGAGTGGTCGAGTGAGACGGCCACCTGGACCGTCGAGGCCGACCTCGCCGATGCGGCCGGCGGCGGCACGGCGACGTACACGTGCAACTTCCTCTCGATGTGTTCCGGCTACTACTCGTACACGGAGGGCTACACCCCCGAGTTCGCGGGTCGTGAGCGGTTCGTCGGCGGGGTTGTGCATCCGCAGGCGTGGCCGGAGGACCTCGACGTCGCCGGCAAGCGGATCGTCGTGATCGGTTCGGGCGCCACGGCGATGACGCTCGTGCCGGTACTGGCGGGCGCGGCGGCCCACGTCACGATGTTGCAGCGGTCGCCGACGTACGTGGCTGCCGGCCCCGATGTCGACGTGATCGCGAACGGGTTGCGAAAAGTGCTGCCGGACGGTCTGGCGTACCGGATCACCCGAGCGAAGAACACCGGGCTGCAGCAGCTGATGTACAAACGCATGCGGAAGAACCCCGACAAGGCCAGGGAGTTCCTGCTGAAGCGTGCCGGCAAGGCGCTCGGACCGGATTACGACCTCGCCACGCACTTCACGCCGACGTACGCACCGTGGGATCAACGGCTCTGCCTTGTGCCCAACGGCGATCTGTTCGAGGCGATCAAGGAGGGTTCGGCGTCGGTGGTCACCGACCACATCGACACCTTCACCGAGACCGGGATCCTGCTCCAGTCGGGCGAACACCTCGACGCCGACATCGTCGTGACGGCAACCGGCCTCAACATGGTGACGCTCGGCGAGGTCGACTTCGTGGTCGACGGCGAACCCGTGGACTTTTCCGAGACGATCGCGTACAAGGGGTTCGCCTACTCCGACGTGCCCAACCTGGCGTCGACGTTCGGCTACGTCAACGCCTCGTGGACCCTCCGTGCAGACCTGATCGCCCAGTACGTGTGCCGTCTGCTCAACCACATGGACGAGACCGGCACCCAGATCTGCACGCCGCGGATGCGGGCGTCCGACGCGTCGATGCAGCTGCGTCCGCTGCTCGACCACCTGACCTCGGGCTACGTGCAACGAGCGGCCGACCGGTATCCGAAGCAGGGGGACCGGGAGCCGTGGCTCAATCCACAGGACTACGCCAAGGACAGGAAGATGTTCCGCCGCTCCCCCGTCGACGACGGCGTCATGCGCTTCACGACAGCACTACATCAGGGGTCAGACCCGCGATGTAATCACGCGCCCATGACATCGGGGACAACACGGGTCTGACCCGTGTTGTCCCTCACCAGTCGGTGGGGCGGTAGTCCTTCAGGAACTGACCCCACACGTGGGTGCCGGTGTTGATGCCGTCGATGATCGGGTCGACGATTCGGGCGGCGCCGTCGACGATGTCGAGTGGCGGATGGAAACGGTGCTCGGCCTGCTTCTGCTCGGCGATCGCCACCGGATCCTCGTCGCTCACCCAGCCCGTGTCGACGCTGTTCATGTGGATGCCCGAAGCGTGGTAGTCGGTCGCCGACGTGCGCGTCATCATGTTGAGCGCCGCCTTGGCCATGTTGGTGTGCGGATGACGGGTGGTCTTGCACAACCGGTAGAACTGACCCTCCACCGCCGAGACGTTCACGACGTGCTTGTGCCGCCCGGGCGTCGCCTCCATCAGCGGCTTCAACCGTGCGTTCAGCACGAACGGGGCCACGGCGTTGACGAGCTGCGTCTCGAGCAGTTCCACCGACGACACCTCGTGCATCAGCAGTCGCCAGGAGTTGCGCTCGCGGAGGTCGACCTGCTGCAGGTCTTGGTCGAGCCGGCCGGCCGGGAACAGGTGACCCGGCTGATTCCGATCGTCGGGCGTCAGCGCCGCTTGCGACAGTTCGGCGGAACGGCCGAGGCCGTCACCCAGCATGTCGTGACGTCGGAGACCCTCGTACGGCCCGATCAGGCGGGTGATCTCCGGGGTCAGCTCGCCGAGCGCGGCCGCCTCGAGGTCCATCATGTGGCCGTAGAAGTCGGGTGGGCGGCGCACGGTCTGGCAGGCGTTGTTGACGATGAAGTCGAGTCGGTGCCGCCTGTCGACCAGGTGCCGGCAGAACGCCTCGACGCTCGGCGTGTGGCGCAGGTCGAGCCCGAAGATCTCCAGCCGGTGGCCCCACTGGGCGAAATCCGCCTCCGCCGCGTAACGAACCGCGGAATCCCTGGGGAATCGGGTGGTAACGATGAGATGGGCGCCTGCGCGTAGCAG
>JBGTIA010000272.1:0-8159 GCA_041745835.1 Ilumatobacteraceae bacterium
CGCCGCGCTCGCCCGACAACGTGACGGCCGCCACGAGCGCCGAGAGCGACGAGTCGGCAGGGGCGGGCGCCGGGACAGTGTTGGGCGAGGACGGGTTGTCCCGGTGTCCGGGCGTCGACCTGATCGTCGGACCTGCGGTCTACGGCGACGTGTCCGTCGTGGTCGTCATCGACGAGGGACGCAATCTCGCGCTCGCGTATCTCCCCGAGAACTGCGAGGAGATCGCTCGGGTGCGACTGCCGTGAGCAGGCAGCTAGCCTCGCCCACATGCCGGCCAACCCACTGACGGACCCGAACTGGGCAAGCGAGACCACCGACAAGTTGGTCAGCCTGATCGACAGCGTCAGGTCGCAGACCACCCAGAAGGTCGTCTACGCCGCTCGTGGCGCCGTGTTCGGCGTGATCGCCGTCATGCTCGGGACGCTCATCGCCATCATCACCGTCATCGGGCTGATGCGTGGACTGCAGGCGCTCCTCGAACTGGCAGTCGGCTGGGATCGAGCGGTCTACCTGAGCTACATCATCGTCGGCGGCATCCTCAGCGTCGTCGGATTGGTGCTGTTCCGCAAGCGCAATGCCGCCGCCGGCTGATCGAACCACCGATCCTCTCGCGCCACCCAACCACCCTCAGAGGAAGTGTCATGTCAGACGTTCGTGATGTCATCATCATCGGCTCCGGACCTGCCGGCCTGACCGCGGCGGTGTACACCGCACGCGCAAATCTGGCTCCCCTCCTCATCGAGGGCGAACCGTCGAGCACGAGCGATCAGCCGGGTGGTCAGCTGATGCTGACCACCGAGGTGGAGAACTTCCCGGGATTCCCCGACGGGATCATGGGTCCGGAGCTGATGGCGAACATGCGGAGCCAGGCGCAGCGCTTCGGTACGGAGATCCTCACCGAGAAGGTCACGGCGGTCGACTTCTCCGAGCGCCCGTTCCAGGTGTGGGTGCGTGACACCGAGTACCGAGCGCACGCCGTGATCGTCAGCACCGGTGCCCAATCGCTGATGTTGGGTCTCGAACCCGAGCAACGATTGATCGGCCACGGGCTGTCGACGTGCGCGACATGTGACGGCTTCTTCTTCCGCGGCCACGAGATTGCCGTGGTGGGCGGAGGCGACTCGGCGATCGAGGAAGCGACGTTCCTCACCAAGTTCGCCGACAAGGTCACGATCGTGCACCGTCGTGACGAACTGCGAGCTTCGAAGATCATGCAGGATCGGGCGTTCGCCAATCCCAAGATCGACTTCCGCTGGAACGCCCACGTCACCGACATCTTCGGAGAAACGTCCGTCACCGGTATCGAGTTGACCGACACGTTGGACGGCTCGGTTTCGACACTGCCGGTGACCGGACTGTTCATCGCGATCGGGCACCGGCCGCACACCGACCTGTTCGTCGGCAAGCTGGCCATGAACCCCGACACCGGGTACCTGATCACCAGGCCCGACTCGTCGCACACCGACGTCGACGGCGTCTTCGCGTGCGG
Organism: Ilumatobacteraceae bacterium; assembly: GCA_041745835.1. Classification (GTDB taxonomy): domain Bacteria; phylum Actinomycetota; class Acidimicrobiia; order Acidimicrobiales; family Ilumatobacteraceae; genus Sva-07. The sequence continues at coordinate 1,490 of JBGTIA010000272.1, forward strand.
AGACGTGAAGGACGATGTGTACCGCCAGGCGATCACGGCGGCCGGCTCGGGGTGCATGGCAGCGATCGACGCCGAGCGCTGGCTCGAAGCGAACGTCCACCACTGAACCGTGCACGTGCCGAGCGCACGAGGGCTCGCGGACGAGGGATGGGAATGTTCCGGGCGAACCGGTGGTTGACACGTTCCCCTCGTGAGCGCCCTACGCTGCTCGTGACCTCGAAAGGAAGTTCGCCATGGCAGACGGCATCGTCAACTTGTCCTCCAACACCTTCGACGAGAGCGTGATCGGCTCCGACAAGCCCGTCATCGTCGACTTCTGGGCCGAGTGGTGCGGTCCGTGCAAGCAGATTGCACCCATCTTGGCCGAGATCGCCGATGAGCACGCCGGCGACGTCACCGTCGCCAAGTTGAACGTCGACGATCACCCGGATCTGGCCATGCGTTACAACGTCATGAGCATTCCGACGCTGCTCGTGTTCTCGGGTGGCGAGGTCTCCAAGCGTCTCGTCGGCGCCAAGAGCAAGGGCGCCCTGCTCCAGGAGCTCGACGAATTCCTGGCGACAACGCACTGACGGGTCACTTCCCGCTGAGGCACGGACAGCGCGGCGAAGCGGTCCGCGACCTCCAACGCCGCCTCGGTTCGGCAGGTCTGGCACCGACCGGCGACCAGCCGGGTGACTTCGGCGACTCGACGCGCGAGGCGGTGACGGCCTTTCAGCGCCTGCGAGGGCTCCACACGAGTGGATCCTGTGACGAACAGACGTGGATGGCCCTCGTCGAGGCCGGATGGCGTCTCGGTGATCGACTGTTGAAGCTCTCCGCACCCCAGTTGCGCGGTGACGACATCTCCGAGATGCAGGACGCACTGAACCAGCTCGGCTTCGACTGCGGACGCCCGGACGGCATCCTCGGGCCTGCAACGGTGCGGGCGCTCGAGGACTTCCAACGCAACGGCGGCCTGACCCCCGACGGTATCTGCGGACCGCGCACCGTGCGGACCCTCGAACTCCTCCGCCGCCAGACCGGCACGGGTCCTGGCGTGGCGTCGGTTCGAGAGGCGCTCACGACCCACGCATCGCTGGTCACGCTTCGGATCGTGGTCGGGCAGTTCGGCGGTTTGAGCTCGATCACACGGTCGGTCACACGTGCGCTCCGCCTCGGCGGTGCGACGGTGATGTCGACCGACGAGTACGAAGCAGCCGCCCAGGCCGCCGCCGCCAACCGCTTCGGCGCCCATGTGTACTTCGGTTTCGAGGCGCGACCCGACGAACGTTCGCTGATCTCGTACTTCGCCGTACCGACGTTCGAGTCGATCGGTGGACGCGCCCTCGCAACACAGGTCGCCACGGGTTGGGGTTCCACGCTCCTTCCCGTCCCCGAGGTGCGCGGGATGCGACTCTCCGTGCTTCGCGAGACCCGGATGCCCGCAGTGCTCTGCTCGCTCGGTCCCGTCCGTGCGGCGGTCGACGCCACCGACGCGGTCACCGACTCGGTCGTGGCGGCCGTCGCGGCCTGGACCAACCAGACGAACCAGGCGCCGTCCACCGATCCGTGACTTGTCCACAGTTTCCACACACCCTGTGGGTTTGTCTCGACGTGACGTTGAGCTGACCACCACGTAGCGTGGGTGAACGGCTCATGAACGGGCGGTGTTGTGACCGTTCGTGGTGCTGACCACCGACGCTCAGGTCTGACGCTCACGCGCGAGGTGAGGTCTGTGGATTCCGTCGAGTCTGACGCTCACGCGCGAGGTGAGGTGGCTGTGGGCCATATCGAGCCCGGGAGACCAAATCGACGACGCCGTCAGCCCGTCATTGCTCGATAGATGCGTTCGAGGTCCTCGAGATCGGCGAACTCGATCGTCACCCGGCCCTTCTTGGCGGTCATCTGCACGCTGACGCGTGTATCGAGATGTTCGGCGAGAAGGTGTTCGAGTTCGAGGAGACCGGGTGGCCGCAGTCTCGTCGCAGGGGTCAACCCGGCGCCGTCGACGGTCGCCGGTTCCTGGTCGGTGTCCACGGCCACGTCGTCGTTTGCCGACTCCGCTCGGACGGCTAGTTCGACCATTCGCACCGACCAACCACCCGCGGCCGCCTCGCGAGCAAGTTGCTCCTGTCGGGCACGATCGGGCGTGCCGAGCAGTGCGCGGGCGTGGCCGGCGGAGAGCTGGCCGTCCGCGAGTAGATGCTGCACGGCGGGAGGCAGGCCGAGCAGGCGGAGGCTGTTGGTGATGGCTGAGCGGCTCTTGCCGACTCGATTCGCGATCTGGTCGTGGGTGAGACCGAACTCGTCGAGCAATTGCTGGTACGCAGCGGCTTCCTCGAGGGCAGTGAGGTCCTCGCGGTGCAGGTTCTCCACCAATGCCTGCTCGACCGAGCTGACATCGTCGGTCATCCGGATCACGGCTGGAATCGTGGTCAACCCTGCGCGTTGCGCCGCCCGCCATCGTCGCTCACCGGCGATCAACTCGAATGCGCCGCCCTCGATCGGGCGGACCAGAATGGGCTGGAGCACGCCCATCTCGGCGATAGACGCCGACAACTCGGTCAGGCTCTCCTCGTCGAAGTGCACCCGTGGCTGGTTCGGGTTGGGCGAGACGGACGCCACGGGCACCTCGGCGAGTACCGCTCCCTGCGTGGTATCCGCATCAGCGAGCTCGGCGCCCGGAATGATCGAGCTCAGACCCTTGCCGAGACCGCTAGATCGAGCCATGGTGTACCTCCCGTGCAGCATCCCGATACGCGATGGCGCCTCGGGACGTCGGATCGAACGTCGTGATGGGTTGACCGAACGACGGCGCCTCTGACAGGCGCACCGAACGAGGAATGACCGATTTCAGCACCTTGTCGCCGAAGTGTTCTCGAACCTCGCTGACCACCTGCCCGGACAATTTCGTGCGAGCGTCGTACATCACGCACAGAATCGTGCTCATGTCGAGCGTCGGATTCAGATTTCGTTTGACCAGATCCACGTTGCGGAGCAACTGGCCGAGGCCTTCGAGTGCGTAGTACTCGCACTGGATCGGCACCATCACCTCGCTGGCAGCGGCCAGTCCGTTCACGGTGAGCAACCCCAGCGATGGCGGACAGTCGATCAACACGTAGTCGTAGTCGTCCAACACCGCTTCGATGGCGCGTTTCAGTCGCTGCTCACGGCTGAACGCCGGTACCAGTTCGATCTCGGCGCCGGCCAGATCCAGTGAGGCTGGGGCGACAAACAGATTGCGGACATCGGTCGGCTCGACGACGTTCTCGAGGGGCTCCTCGTGCATCAACACGTGATACATCGAATGCTCCAGGCCTCGATTCTCGATTCCGAGGCCCGTGGAGGCATTGCCCTGCGGATCGAGATCGATGATCAACGTGCGAAGGCCCATTTCCGCCAACGCAGCACCCAGATTCACCGTTGTCGTGGTCTTTCCCACGCCCCCCTTCTGGTTGGCGAGGGCGATGACACGCGGAAGGGGATGGGCTTCGAGCGGGGACACCGAATCAACACCAGCTTCGGCATCGGTATCGGTACCGGCATCCGTGTCGGCATCCGTGCCAGCGTCGGTACGGTGTTCAGAAGACGGCGCGTCAGGTTCGTCCGGTAATTCGGCTGGGGTGTCGGACTCCGACAACAGGTGCTCCGTTCTCCCGAAGGCGCGACGGGTCGACACCGGAGTGCCGAGTGGGTGGGGACCTGCACACTCTGCCGGATTCGACGACCAGAGACAAGCATTTCGACTGTTTCACGTGAAACATTCCGACGCGCCGTCGGAGTTCATCGAGGACTGCCGATGTTTCACGTGAAACATCGGCGGGGGTTCGACCGGTCAATCCTTGAGGAAGACAGCAACGAGACCGTCGAGACCTGACGGGGTGGCACGGTCGTCACTCGAATGGTCGGCGCGTGATATCTGACGGAGACCGAGCCGCTGGAGGAGCTCATCTTTCCAGCGATTCCCTTCCGGCGGCTCACTGATCACGATCACGTGACCAGGTCGAACCAAACGCGCCGCAGCGGAGAGCGTGAACTCCGGGGGACCGAACCCCCGGGCGACGACCGCGTCGAACGATGCGTCCGGACCAACGTTCGACACGTCCGTACAGACCACCGACACACGCGCCTGCCAGCCGAGGCGTCGAACGAACCGTTCGAGCGCATCCGTTCGTTTCGCTCGACGATCGAGCAACGTCACGTGGGTCGACGGCAGGTCGTGCGCAATGACGAGCCCGGGTATCCCGCCCCCACTTCCGAGATCGAGCACCGTGCCGTGCGACGCACGGTTCTCGATCGCGCGTACGAAACCGCGTGCGTGCTCGATGACCTCGACGATGGGACGCGGGCCCAAGAATCCCAGTCGTTGGGCGTCCTCGAGCACCGCCGTCAACTCCGGTGCTGTCTCGCTGCGCACAGCCACCGTGAGGGGTCAGCCGGGCTCGACGACGATCCGGCGATCCGGATCCTCACCGACCGAACGGCTCGACACGCCGTCCTCGTCGTTCAACACGTCGTGGACGACTTTGCGGTCCGACGAGCTCATCGGCTCGAGCGAGCGTGCCGTGCCGGTGCTGCGGACCTGTTCGGCCACATCGCGGGCGAACGTGGTGAGTGCCGCCTCGCGTCGCTCGCGGTAGCCCGCCACATCGATGCGCAGTCGGGTTTCATGATCACCCAGGCGGCGCTGTGCCGAGACCCGCGCAAGATCCTGGATCGCGTTCAGCGTGCGCCCGCCGGGACCGACCAGCAGACCCAATTCCGAGCCGGCCACGTCGACGCGCAGCTCGAGTTCATCGACCTGCAGGGTCGAGGTGCCCTCGACGCCGAACGCAGCGGTCAAGCCATCCATGAATGTCACCGCCGCAGCGCCGACCTCGTCGGGGGTCACCGTCGACTCCGGTCGATCATCGTTGCTCATGGTCTGCTCCTCGTTCTGCTGCCTGCGTTGCCTGGTGGTGTTGGGTCCGGTGTTGGGTCCGGTGTTGGATCCTGTGGTCTTGGATCCGGTGGTGGACGACCGGCGCGACCGCGACGACGGCGGTGCATCGCTCGACGCATTATCCGATGCCGCGACGGGACCGGTGTGCGGGGAGTCGGTGTCAGGGGACTCGTTGTCAGCAGACTGGGCGTCCGAGGTGCTGTCCGAGGTGTCCTGTGACCCCGATGCGCCACCGTCGCGGGCGCCGGTTGCCTTGTCGGAGCGGCCTCTGCGTCGTCGTTCCTGCTTGGGCCGAGCCTGCGTCGGTCGGACGCGGGCGCGAAGACGGGCTTCCCCGCGCATCCGACCGAACAACCCGGGCCGTGGTTCCTCGATCACGTCGAACTCGGCTTCGTCAGCGCCGACGCCGAGCTGGTCGAGTGCGGCCTCTCGCGCTGCCTCGATGGTCTTTGCGGTGGTTTCGACCCACTCCATGCTGTTGTCTCTTTCTGCAAAGTGACCGGGCGCCGATGCGCCGACGGTCACGTCGATTTCTTGGGGGAACTCGGTCGGGCGGACTTCGGGGACTTCTTGGCCTTGGCTTTGTTGGCCTGCGCCTCGTTCCGTGACGGCGTCGGACGGCCCTTCGCACCCGACGACGGTGTCGGGCGGTTCTTCGGGGGCGTCACCCGCTTGCTGCTCGACGACGGTCCCGAGTTGCCCGGCTTGTTCGAGCCGCCGGCGCCCGGCTTCTTGGGGCCGGCGCCTGGCTTCTTGGGGCCTCCGGCGCCCTTGCCGTCCGAGGACGGTCCACCGAGATCGCGCTTCGCCTGCGCGAAGAATCCGCCGCCGCCGTCGGGATTGTTCTTGGCTTCTTCGCGAGCGGCATCGCCGGCACGCTGCGCCTGGCGTCCGAGTGACTCGTCGTGACCGTAGAACGCACGGGTGATGTAGGCCTGCTGCAGGATCCGGAAGATCGTCTGGAAGACGTAGTAGACGACCAGAGCAGCCAGGAAGAAGATCTGGAACACGGCGAAGAACACCGGCAGGTACTGCATCAGCTTCTGCTGTCCGACCGACATCGTCGGGCTGATCGACGCCCGGGCCGCGACCATGCGCTGCTGCACGAAATAGAGACCTGCCAGCAGCACCACCAGCAGCACGTACCAGAAGCCGCTGCCGAACCCGTCGCCGACCGCCTGCGCTGCCGACTTCGACAGGTCGAGCCCGAGCGACATGATCGACTGCTCGCCGAACACCGACTGGTACAGCGCCGAGTCGGTCGCCAGGTACCGGGGAATGAACCCGGGGTCCGCGACCTCGTCGGGTCGGCCGAACGCGCCCCAAACCGCGTCGGAGACCGGTCGCGCCGCCCCAGTGGGGCGATACGACAAGCCCTGCAACACGCGGAACATGATGTAGAACACCGGCGCCTGCGCGAGCAGGGGCAGACACGAGGCCATCGGGTTGACCTTGTGCTCCTGGTAGAGCTTCATCATCTCTTCGTTGAGCTTGGTGCGGTCGTTGCGGTACTCGTTCTGCAGCTTGCGCATCTCCGGCGCCAACTTCTGCATCTCGAGCATGCCCTTGGTGCTCTTGAGCGTGAGCGGAGTGGTAATTGCCATCACCACGGCGGCGATCATCGCAATGGCGATGGTGTAGCTGTTCGTCAGGCCGTAGAACCACGACAGCAAGGCAGCAGGAATCTCGAACATCGACTCAGTCGACCTCTCGGACATCGGGGGACGGTGCGACCGGAAGGTCGGC
>JBGTIA010000273.1:0-6895 GCA_041745835.1 Ilumatobacteraceae bacterium
TCTGCGCGCAGAGCAGCTCGGGCTTGGCCCGATCGTCGGGGTACACGCCGCGGCCGTGCCCGTCGAGCGCCTGCTCGCGGGTCGGGTGCACCTGGAGTGACAGTGGTTCGGCGGCAGCGAGCACCTTGAGGAGGTACGGCAGCTCGCCGGTGACGTCGGCGAGCGGTCGGTCACCGATCGTCGCCGGCCCGTTGGGGTGGGTGCCGAGCCACAACTCGGCCCACGGCTGGCCATCGGCGGTGGTGCGCAGCAACTCGGCGATGAACGTGCGATCGCCCCACGCGTAGTGCTGCACGACGCCGGTGATCGCAACGGCAGCGTCGGTCATCGAGGTTCAGATCCCGAGTTCGGCGGCTCGCGCCCGCACGCCGTCGCGTTCGTCGCGGATCGTGGTGGAGTCTCCGTGGCCGGTGTGCACGATCGTGTGGTCGGGGAGTGCGAGCAGGGTGTCACGGATCGACCGCAGGATCGTCGGCTCGTCGCTGTGGCTGCGTCCGGTGGCGCCCGGTCCGCCGCAGAAAAGGGTGTCGCCGCTGAACACGGCGTCGGAGGCGGCATCGTGGAAACTGCAGCAGCCGGGGGAGTGGCCAGGTGTGTGCAGCACGACCAGCTCGTGCCCGCCGGCGAGGAGCGTCTCACCCGGCGCCAACGACCGATCCGGTGACTCGCCGGGCCAGACCACGTCCCACAGCATCCGATCGGCGTCGTGCAGGAGAATCGGCGCATCGACAGCATCACGCAACGGCACCGCCGCATTGATGTGGTCGTTGTGGCCGTGCGTGAGCACGATGCCCGCCACGCGGCGTCCGTTGATCGCGTCGACGATGGGCTGATGGTCGTGCGCAGCGTCGAACACGATGACCTCGCGGTCATCACCGGCGATCCAGATGTTGTTGGTGACCTCCCACTCGCCGCCGTCGAGGGCGAAGATCCCGTCGGTCGTGACCAACTCGATACTCATCAGTTCGGACCTGTCTGCGCCGAGTCGAAGACGACCACGCTGCGCAGGACCTCGCCGCGTTCCATCTTGTGGAACGCCTCCTCGACGCCGTCGAGACCGATCGTCTCGGAGACGAAGCCGTCGAGATCGAGCCGACCCTGCAGGTAGAGATCGATCAGCATCGGGAAGTCGCGTGAGGGCAGGCAGTCGCCGTACCACGACGACTTGAGCGCACCGCCACGCCCGAACACGTCGATGAACGGCAACTCCAGGGTCATCTCCGGATTCGGCACACCGACGAGGACCACCGTGCCGGCCAGGTCGCGTGCCTGGAAGGCCTGCTTGTACACCTCCGGATGGCCGATCGCCTCGATGCACACGTCGGCACCGAAGCCGCCCGTCACGGAGCGGATGAACTCGACCGGATCGGTCTCCTTCGAGTTGCACACGTGCGTGGCGCCGAAGCCCTTGGCCCAGTCGAGCTTGCGGTCGTCGATGTCCACCCCGATGATGGTCGACGCTCCGGCGAGCCGGGCGCCGGCGATCGCCGCGTCACCGACGCCGCCGCACCCGAACACGGCGACCGACTGGCCACGGGTGACCCCGGCGGTGTTGAGGACGGCGCCGATCCCGGCCATCACTCCACAGCCGAGGAGGCCGGCTGCAGCGGGGGAGGCGGCGGGGTCGACCTTGGTGCACTGTCCGGCGGCGACGAGTGTCTTGTCGCAGAACGCGCCGATCCCGAGCGCGGGCGAGAGTTCGGTGCCGTCGGTGAGCGTCATCTTCTGGGTGGCGTTGTGGGTGTCGAAGCAGTACTGCGGTTCGCCCCGACGGCACGCCCGGCAGTTGCCGCACACGGCGCGCCAGTTGAGGATCACGTAGTCGCCTGGTGCGACGTCGGTGACGCCTTCGCCGACCGACTCGACGACACCGGCGGCCTCGTGGCCGAGCAGGAACGGGAAGTCGTCGTTGATCCCGCCTTCTCGATAGTGCAGGTCGGTGTGGCAGACGCCGCACGCCTGGATGACGACAACCGCCTCACCCGGCGCCGGGTCGGGGATGACGATGGTCTCCATCGTGACGGGTTCACCCTTGGCGCGGGCGATGATGCCTCGAACTTCCTGACTCATGCTGCGAACGTATCGTGCTGTCGTGCGGTGTGAGACACCAACCTCCGAGCGAGCCGACGAACGCCGTCGACGTCCGCCCGATCGCTCCCGTGAACTCGTGTCGGAACAGCTCGCGCACGGGTTCACGAGAACGGGGGAGCGTTGACGAGGTGTGTGGAACCGGAGACGTGCGAGAAACGTCAGAACCGACATGAACAAGCGCACCATTCCCATCCTGCTCGTCGCCGCCCTCGGGTTCGCTGCCTGCGGAAGCGACTCGGAGTCACCCGCTGCTGATGACTCGCTGCCACCGGTGGTCGACGGCTTCGAGCACCCGACCGGCGACGACGACGTCGTCATCGAGTACGCCGAGGTCGGCGGATTCCTCCCTCGGGAGTTCGCCTTCCAGCAGACACCGAACATCCTGGTCTCGGGTGACGGCCGGGTGTTCGGCCCGGGGGCCCAGATCACGATCTATCCGGGTCCGCTGTTGCCCGCCGTGCAGGTGCAGCCGATCACCGGCGCCGGCATCCAGGCGATCCTCGCAGCCGCGGAGGAGGCCGGTTTGTTCCAGGACATCGACTACGAGCAGCCCACCAACATCGCCGACGCATCGACAGCCCGGGTGACCATCAACGTGAACGGTGAGACGTACGTGCACGAGGCCTACGCACTCGGCCTGGCGATGCCGGAGGAGCCTGGTCAGGAGACCGCCCCCGAACGGCAGGCGCTGGCCGCCTTCATCGCCGAGTTGAACGACCTGACAACGCTCGTCGGTGCCGAGGAGCTCGGCGAGCAGACGCTCTTCGAGGCGTCCGAGTACGGCATCGAGGCACTCGTCGTCGACGACCTCTCCGTCTACGGTTCCGACGGCATCGAGCCGACCGTCACGGAATGGCCTGCCGGCGTGAGCGTGCGGCTCGCCGATGCAACGGCGTGCACCGTGGTGTCAGCCGATGAGGTTGGCGAGGTGCTGACGGCAGCCAATCAACTGACGTTTTTCGACGACGCCGGCGTGACATATCAGGTCCTCGCCAAGCCCATCCTGCCGGGCACCGACTGCGGCTGAGGGACAACACGGGTCAGACCCGTGTTGTCCTGACGGGCACCGACTGCGGTTGAGCGGGACAACACGGGTCTGACCCGGGTTGTCCCGCCGCTCAGAAGAGGCGGAGGTCGTCGGGCTTCATGCCGCGGAGTTCGTCGTAGTTCACCTCGACCCAGCGGAACCCGCGAGCCTCGGCGAGCACCTTGGCCTGGGGCTTGACGACCTGGGCGACGAACACGCCGCGGATCTCTCCGAGCGACGAGTCGAGCTGCAACCGTTCGATGTAGCGGGCGAGCTGCTCGACCCCGTCGATCTCGCCTCGCCGCTTCACCTCGACGGCGACCACCGTGTTGCGATCGTCGCGGCACACCAGATCGATCGGCCCGATTGCCGTCGGATACTCGCGGCGTACCAACGTGAGTCCCTCTTCGATCGCGTGCGGGCTCGCCGCCAGCAATTCCTGCAGGTGCGCCTCGACGCCATCCTTCTGGAGGCCAGGGTCCTCGCCGAGTACGGCGGACACGTCGCTCAGCACCTCGTGCAGGGTGATGGTCAGCGTCTCGTGCTTCGGATTGGTCACCACCCAGTGGTCGCCATGGTCGACGACCGTGTTCGGAGCGTTCATCCAGTTGAGCGGTTTGTAGGCACCGCCGTCGGCGTGGATGGCCACGCAGCCGTCGGCCTTCACCATGATCAGCCGGGTGGCTTCGGGGAGGTGGGCGTCGAGGCGACCGGAGTAGTCGACGGAGCAGCGGGCGATCACCAGACGCACGGACGGCGACGCTACCTGGTGAGCTTCGGGCGCTCTGCTTCGACGTGCTCGCGCATTCGCTTCTGGATCAGCTCGCGCCGTTCCTGCAGCTCGCGGTACGTGAGCGAGTTCACCGACGAGTCGAGACCGATGCTGGCGCGCACGCCGTCCATGTCGAACTCGACGGCGCTCGGGTCGACCCCGAGCTCGCGGCCGAGGCGCTCGCCGTGCTTCTGCGCGAAGAGCATCGAGATGTTCGCGACTTCGCCGAGCAGGTCGAGCTCCGGCGCCAACCGGGCGATCGCACCGTCGAGGAACACCATGTTCTTCACGTACAGCATCAGTTCCTTGGGGAGCTTGGCGCCGTAGCCGAGCAGCGCCTTGACGACCCGTTGGACCTCCTGCACCATCTCCTCGCCGGTCAGCGTGGTGGGGTCGATCACCTCGTCCTCCAGGCGCAGGTCCTTGATGACGGCCTCGAGGTCGGTGTCCATCGGCAACGCACCCAGATCGCGGAGCGCCGCCATCTGTCCACGCACGTCGTTGGTGGTCGCGCCCAACATCAGGCGGAGGAACGCGTTGCGTCGAGCACCGGAGAGTCTGCCGACGATCCCGTAATCGAGCAGGGCGGTGCGGCCGTCGGCCATCACGAAGAGGTTCCCGCCGTGGAGGTCGCCGTGGAAGATGCCCTCGACGATCGCGCCCTCCATGAAGGCGATCATCGCCGTGCGCACGACCTCTTCGGTGTCGATGCCGGCGTCCTGCATGCCGACCACATCGTCGAAGTTGAAGCCGTACACACGCTCCATCACGAGCACCCTGCGGGTCACCAACCGCGGGTGTGGCCGCGGGACGACGTACTGGTGTTGGTCGAGATCGTGGAGCATCGTGGCCACGTCGAGCATGTTCGCCGCTTCCATCCGGAAGTCGAGCTCCTCGACGATCGTCTCGGCGAACAGCTCGACCAGCGCCGGTGGGTTGGCGAGGGCGGCGACCGGAATCCGACCTACGAGGTACGGGGCGAGCCACGCCATCACCCGCAGGTCCTTGCGGACGAGACGGGCCACCGTGGTGCGCTGCACCTTGACGACCACGCTCTCGCCGGTGAGCAGTGTTGCCGCGTGCACCTGGGCGATCGACGCAGCGGCGAGCGGGGTCTCCTCGAACCACGAGAAGACGTCTTCGAGCCGGGCGCCGAGATCCTGTTCGACCGTGAGGCGCACCTCGTCGAACGGCTCGGCCGGGACCTGATCGCGACACTTCTTGAACTCGCTGACGAGCTCGGCGGGGAACAGCCCTTCGCCCGAGGAGATGATCTGGCCTAACTTGATGTAGGTGGGGCCGAGCGCCTCGGCGGCCAGTCGGAGCCGGCGCGACACGTCGGCACGACTGGCCTCGGGAGTGGCGAACTGTCCCCGACGCTTCTTCAGGATCCACGGCACGATCGCCGCACCGAGGCGAGCCGAGACGGTGAGCACACGTGAACCCGGCGGAAGCCTGCTCGGCTTGGTCAGGCCCGGAACTTCAGCCTGCGCCTGTCGTCGCAGGCGTGCGGCCAGGTGCGACCACCGAATGTCGTCGCGGTCGAGCTCCCACGGAGCTTCGTCGGTGAACGATCCCCAGGTGAGGTCCGAGGGGCGATCAGTGTCCGCTGGCGAGATCGTCACCCCGTCATGATGCCGGATTCTCGAAGATTCGTCGCCGCGAGGCAACATCGCGTCATGACTGCACGTCCGTTCCGCGTCCTCGGGCTCCAACAGATCGCCATCGGCGGTCTCGACAAGGGAGCGCTCACCAGTCTGTGGACCGGTCTCCTCGGCGTCGAGAAGGTGGGTGACTACGTCAGCGAATCCGAGAACGTCGACGAGGACATCCTGCGCCTCGGCGAGGGTCCGCACGCCGTGGAGATCGATCTGATGCAGCCACTCGACCCCGACCGGTCACCGAAGGTGCACGTGCCGACGCTCAACCACCTCGGCGTCTGGATCGACGACCTGGCTGCCTGCGTCGACTGGCTCACCGAAAAGGGAGTGCGCTTCACGCCGGGCGGTATCCGCAAGGGCGCCGCCGGCCACGACGTGTGCTTCATCCACCCGAAGGGCAACGACGACACGCCTCGCAGTGGCGAAGGCGTGCTGATCGAACTGGTGCAGGCGCCGCCCGACGTGATCGCCGTCCTGGGCTGATGGACGCCGCAGGGGGAGAGGAGGGGACTTCCGGTCCACTCGCCGGGGTGCGGGTGGTCGAACTCGGTGTGTGGGTCGCGGGTCCGGCCGCCGGCGGGATCATGGCTGATTGGGGCGCCGACGTGATCAAGGTCGAGCCGGCGGCCGGTGATCCCCAGCGAGCTGTGTTCGGGTCGGTCGGCCTCGACGGCACGATGCCCGTGCCGCCGTTCGAGGTCGACAACCGCGGCAAGCGGTCGATGGTGCTCGACCTGCGCGACTTCGACGATCACGCCGTCTTCGACCGACTGCTGTCGACCGCCGACGTGTTGGTCACCAACATGCGGCCGGGAGCACTGGAGCGACTCGAACTCGGGCCCGACCGGGTGTGTGCGCGCCACCCGCGCCTCGTCTACGGGGCCATCACCGGGTATGGATTCGATGGGGCCGACCGGGATCGGGCGGGCTACGACATCGGGGCGTTCTGGGCGCGGTCGGGCCTTGCACACACGATGGTGCCGCCGGGGGAGATGCCGCCGGGACTGCGATCGGGGATGGGCGACCACCAGACCGGGATGACGCTGGTGGCCGGGGTGATGGCCAAGCTGTTCGAGCGAGAACGAAGCGGTCGTGGCGGCCTCGTGTCGACCAGCCTGCTGCGCACCGGGATGTACTCGATCGCGTGGGACTTCGGGATCCAGCTGCGTTTCGACCGGCGCGAGTCGACGAAGTCGCGAGACCGCAGTCGGGCGCCGCTGATCAACAGCTATCGATCAGGCGACGACCGGGTCTTCTGGCTGATCTGCCTCGAAGCCGACCGGCACTGGCCGAAGGTGCTCGCCGCACTCGAACGACCGGGACTGGCCGACGATCCGCGCTTCG
>JBGTIA010000274.1:0-1852 GCA_041745835.1 Ilumatobacteraceae bacterium
TTGGATCGGGGCCCTCAGCACGGGTATGCGCTGAAGAAGGAGTTCGACGATTGGTTCGGGCTGGGACGGCCGCTCAAGTCGGGGCAGGTCTATGCGACGCTTGCTCGGCTGGATCGGGAACGTCTTGCTGAGGTCGTCACCGTGGAGGCCGGCGATGGTCCGGAACGAAAGCGCTATGCGATCACTGCTGACGGCGTGACTGAGCTGGAAACATGGTTGTCGTCAACGTCGGCTTCTGTGAACGTCGGGTTGGGATCGATGTACGCGAAGGTGGTCGCTGCGCTGTTGTCGGGGCGATCGCCTCAGGAGGTGCTGCGGGCGCAGCGTGCGGTTCATGTCGAGCAGATGCGGGCGTTGCGGCGAGAGGCCCCTGATGGTGTGGAGCATGCTCTGGCAGCGGACTATGTGATTGCCCATTTGCAGGCGGATCTGGATTGGATCGAATTGGCCGGAGCGCGGATCGAATTGGGCCGGCCATGAGTGGGACGGGTCTGTTGCGCGCTGAGGAGCTGTCGGTCCGCTTCGGTTCGACCGATGCACTCGTGGACGTGTCGATCGACATTGTTGCTGGCGAGTTCGTCGCGGTCGTTGGAGCGAGCGGGTCCGGCAAGTCGACGCTGTTGCAGTGCCTGGCCGGGATCGTGCGCCCGACCTCGGGCGGCGTATTCGCCGAGGGTGAACGCATGGACCGCTGGTCGGACCGGGTACGAAGCGACTGGCGGCTCACCAATATCGGTCTGGTGTTCCAGTTCGGCGATCTGTTGCCGGAGCTGTCCCTTGTCGACAACGTCCGACTCCCCCTCCTGCTCGCCGGATCCGACAAGCAGACAGCGGGACAGCGCGCACACCACGTGATCGATCGCCTCGGCATCTCCGAGGTGGCCGACCGGCGGCCAGGGCAGGTGTCGGGCGGCCAGCTACAACGTGCTGCGGTAGCTCGCGCCCTGGTGCACTCCCCGGCCGTCGTGCTCGCTGACGAACCGACCGGGGCGTTGGACACGACGACCGGCCAACTGGTGTTGGAAGCACTGTTGGACGCTGCCCGCGAGCAGGGCAGCGCTGTGGTTCTCGTCACGCACGAGGCTCGCTTGTCTTCCTACTGTGACCGGGAGATCGTGTTGCAGGACGGCTCGATCGTGATGCCGGTCGCGTCGTGATCCGCGACAGTGCGCTCGGCGTGCGACTCGCAGGCGCCGGCGGACGCGCAGGTCTGGTCCGCATGATGCTGATGGCCACCGGATCTGCGGCAGCGGTCGTGGTCGTGTTGACGTCGTTCGGTCTCGCTCGCGTCGTCGACCGTCAAGACACACGCGCGCAACACATCGCGGAGAACGTCGACACCAGCGTCGACAGTGTCGAATCCAATGCCACGTTCATCGCGGACAGTTGGGACGGGCGTGAGATGCGCAGAGTCGTACTCGCCTCGGACCTCGATAATGTCCCGACCCCACCCGGGCTCGAACGGCTTCCCCAGGACGGTGAAGTCATGATGTCACCCGCCCTCGAGAAGCTGGCGGCGTCGGAACCGTTGATCGACGCCAGGTACCCGCAGGTTCGCGGTCCGCGCATCGAGCCCGATGGTCTCATCGCTCCCGATCAACTCCTGGCTTACATCGGCGCACCATCGAACCAACTCGGGCCCTCTTCATCGCGGGTCGAGAGCTTCGGCAACCCGTCGGCTTCGAGCCGTCTCGACCCGCGAGCAGCGCGCACCATCGCGTTGTTGATCACGTTGCTGCTCATCGCCCCGGTGATCATGTTCATGGCCGTGTGCGGGCGTCTGTCGGCGAACAGTCGAACCCAACGTCTCGCCGCTCTGCGGCTGCTGGGCTTGACTCGACGGCGGACCCAG
>JBGTIA010000275.1:0-2983 GCA_041745835.1 Ilumatobacteraceae bacterium
TTCGTCTCCAACTCCAACCGACGCGAGAACTCATCGACCGTCGCAGCCTTCGCCACCTCCGCCAACGCGTCGGCACGTCTGATCAACTCACCACGCTTGGCCCCATCGAGCTTCTTCGATGCTTTCGTGACCGCATCGACATGACCAGCGGTGATCGCACCATCATCCAACGCACCCGCCAATGCCGGTGTCGCCGCCAACGTCTTCGACCGCTCCGTCGACTTCGCAGCCTGACCAAGTGACTGCTTCGACGCCGTCGCGATGCGCTTCTCCGGGAACGAGTCGACATCACGCAGCCGGGCAACCAGCACTGCATGTTGCGCATCACACCACGCCTGAACTTCACGGATCGCCACCCGCCCCGACTGCACCAGTTCGGCATCCGGCGACGGGTTCCAACGCACGGCGGAGATGTGCTCCACCCGCTCGACCACCCCAGCGATCTCCATACCGACAACCATAAACACGGGGTGTCACAGAGTTGCCGGGCCCGCCTCCGTGGCCTCGCCGCCCGCCGCCCGACTCCGCCGCCGGATCAGCGAGAAGACGACCAGCAGGGCGAGGACCAGACCGCCGGCGAGTGTGGCACGCAGTAGGCCGGTGGTCGCCAGGTCGTCGATGTGTTCATCGGCCACCGCCAGGGTTGCGAGGGCGCCCTCGCTGTCACCGCGCTCCACCTGTGCTCGCGCCACGTCGACGTCGCGGCCCAAGTCGGATCCCCACCGGCCGACGGCCGCTGCGAACCCGGACACCGCCTCCAGTCGGTTCTTTATCTCGACGATCCGCTCGAGCGCTCGGAGCTGACCCTCCGCAGTCTCGATCCCGCTGGCGAAATCGTCGACACCGGGGACCGACGAGAGTTCGGGCGGCGTCGCGCCCGCCGTGTCCTGCAGCGCATCGATCCGGATCACGAGGTCCTCCAGTTTCTCGCCGAGTCCGATCGCCTCGTCCAGAATCGCGGTTGCCTCGGAGAAGTCCACGCCACCCGTCCCGCGCATCGGAGCCGAAGCGAACGCTGCGCCCGCCTGATCGGGTTCGTCGAGTCCGGTGGACGCTTCGAGCGACTCCAGCTGCGAGCGCTGTTCGAGCACGAGGTCCGCAGCGAGGAGCCCGTCGATCACGTCGTCGATCTCCCAGCGCTCGAGGCGGTTGCGGACACCGACCGGGAGGTCCCACGGCGAGCTGCGTTCCGTCAGGGCTGCGACGTCGACTGCGGCCCGATCCCGCCGTTCGATCGAGGTCGCGTCGCTGACGGGAACGACGTGGGCGCGGAACACGTCACCGGCGACGATCGAGCCGCCGACCTCCACCAATGCGTCGTAGGTGCGCTTCCAGTCGGCGTCCGGTCGTTCGACGTCGTCCGCCCCGCCGTAGGGGCTCGTCCCGCTCTGGAGGGTCGCAATCACCTCGGCGGTCCGATCGAAGCCGATCTCGTCGACGAGGGTGTCGACAACCCAGAACGACGCGGCGTACCCGAATTCCTCGACGGCTCGTTCGCTGTCGGCGGTGCGGTCTCTGTCGAGGGCGGCCCAGTCGGTCAGCGGGCGGGCGGCCGGGTCGCCGGCATCCGGTTCGGAGGGGGTTCGTGCCTCGTCGCCGTCGCGGCTGACGAGCTCGGCGGCGTACACCTGCGCGAGACCTTCGGTGAACCACCGCTCGGCCGACAATCGGCGATTGAACCAGCCGTGCGAGAGCTCGTGGTAGATCGTGTCGGCATCGAGTGCCTCACCGACCGCGATCTCGTTGCTCTGTGCGTCGAACCAACCGGCATAGCCCCTCAGGTTCGGTTCGACGCTCTGGCGGACGTCGAAGCTCCCATCAACGGGCCAGTCGGTGCCGATCAGCTCCTCGAGCGCCGGAATGCCGGCTTCGACTCTCGCCGCTGCGAACTCCGCCCACTCGAGGTCGTCGGGCCACGAGCGCAGTTCGAGGTCGACCCCGTCGACGTCGAGCGGTCGCGACACGAGTCGATCGTCGTTGGCCATTCCGACCGTGATGCGGGTGTCGTCGTTCAGCCCGGAACGAGTGTGCACGACCGTCCCGAACTCGTCGGGCTCGCTGACGTCGAATCCGGAGAGGTCGGTGAACTCGTCGAGCTCGAAGCCCACCGGTTGTGAGATCTGCAGGGTGATCAAGCCCTCGTCGCCGAGCCCGAATGCCACGAACCCGGCGTACGCCTCGTTGATGCGCCATGGCACCGGATTGCGCGGTGGGGCTCCGAGGTGGTCGTAGGTGACCCGCAACGTGGTCGACTGACCGCTGAACAACTCGGTGCCGAGCGCGAACCGGTACGAGGAGAATGCCGGGAACTCGGGATCGGACACGAGGGTGCCATCGAGCGCGGTGCCGTCACGGATGGCGACGATGTTCTCGGCACCGAAGGGAACCGCAACGGAGTAGTTGTCGAAGAAGGTGCGGCTGACGACGTCACCCTCGACGCGATCCGTCGTCGTGTTGCGCAGGTCGACGTCGATCGTGACCCGCACGACACCGAGACCGGGGTCGAAACGGAAGGAGTTGACCGAACGTTCCTCGAGACCATTTCCGGCGTCCTGCGCAGCCACCTGGCCGCCCGTAGTTGTGCCGGCGAGCAGCACCAGACCGGCGAGGAGAACGTTCCCGAGACGCAAGCGGCGCACCGCTGCAGTCTTGTCGTCGGCGACCTGAGGGTCCATTCACCCGGGGCACCCGAGTTCGAGGGGGGCGCCGCACACGGCGAGCTCCATTTTCGAACGGTGGTCGAGACCGGCGTCGATCCGGTGACCCCACGCTTTTCAGGCGTGTGCTCTGCCAACTGAGCTACTCGACCGTGTTGTTCCTACAGAAAAGCCACCCGCCATCTTGCGATGACGAGTGGCCCCCTGCTGCGGTCCCGACGGGACTTGAACCCGCGACCTCCGGCTTGACAGGCCGGCGTGAACTCCAGACTTCACCACGGGACCAGATATGTATGACGCTCTCGCGCCGCACCCCCAACGGGATT
>JBGTIA010000276.1:0-3188 GCA_041745835.1 Ilumatobacteraceae bacterium
GTCACGTTCCTGGTGATGATCTACACCTGGGACAACATGCCCGACGCCGGCAATCCCAAGGCGTTCTACATGCTCATGCTGGTACTGCAGACCGGTATGGCGGGCACGTTCATCGCTCAGGACCTGATCCTGTTCTTCGTGTTCTTCGAGGTCGTGCTGCTGCCGATGTACTTCATGATCGGCGTGTGGGGTGGCGAGCAGCGCAAGTACGCCTCGCTCAAGTTCTTCCTGTACACGATGTTCGGTTCGGCGTTCATGCTGGTTGCGTTCCTGGCACTGTTCTTCCAGACCGACGCCGTCAGCTTCGGCTTCGCCCACCTCATCGAGGCCGGAGCGGGGATCGACCGCGACGTGCAGATCTGGATCTTCGCCGGCATGTTCCTCGGCTTCGCCGTCAAGGTGCCGATGTTCCCGTTCCACACCTGGCTGCCGGACGCCCACACCCAGGCGCCCACCCAGGGTTCGGTGATCCTGGCCGCAATCCTGCTGAAGCTCGGCACGTACGGCTTCGTGCGCATCGCCATCCCGATGCTTCCCGAGGGCGCCAAGGCGTGGGCGCCGGCCATCGGCATCCTCGCCGTCATCGGCATCATCTACGGCGCGCTCGGCTGCCTCGCACAGACCGACATGAAGCGGCTGATCGCGTTCTCGTCGGTCGCCCACATGGGGTTCGTGATGCTCGGCATCTCGACGCTCACCGAGTTCGGCATCAATGCTGCGCTGTTCGGCATGGTCGCCCACGGCTTGATCACCGGCATGCTCTTCTTCGTCGCCGGGTCGGTCAAGCACCGCTACCACACGCTGGAGATCAAGCGGCTGTCCGGCATGCTGATCCAGGCGCCGCGTCTGGGTTGGATCATGGGCTTCGCTGCGATGGCGTCGCTCGGTCTCCCCGGCCTCGCTGGATTCTGGGGTGAGTTCCCGGTGATCCTGGCGGCGTACAGCCCTGGATTCGGGCTCAGCACGGCGCTGTTCCGCACGTTGATGGTGATCGCCGCCGTCGGCACCGTGCTCGCAGCCGCCTATCTCCTGTGGCTCTACCAGCGCACGGCATTCGGTGAGCCGAGCGAGGAGTTCTCGGGCCACGGTGACGCCCACGGCGGCGTCGCCCACTCGCTGAGCGCCGCAGCCAATCCTGGCCACGTCCAGGGCGACGAGCATCACGACGAGATCCACGACGTCAGCACGATCGAGTGGATCGCTTGGACGCCGTTCCTCGTCGCGATCGTGGTGTTCGGCGTGTATCCGCAGTTGATGTTCAAGGTGTTCGACCCGGCGGTCACCGAGATGGTGCGTCGCCTCGGAGAGTCGCTGGGCTGATGCTCGCCACGCTCCTTGCCCAAGCCGGCGAATGGGTGTCGCCCACCATCGACTGGCACGCTCTCGCGCCCGAACTCGTGCTGGCGATCGGGATCAACCTGATCCTCGCGCTCGACCTGCAGTTGCCCGAGACGAAGAAGTGGATGATCTCCACGATCACCGGGTTCGTGCTGCTCGCCGCGTTCGTGCCGGTCGTGACCCTTGCGGTCATCGGCGACGACACCCGTTCGCTGTTCGATGGTCGCTATGTGATCGACGACTACGCGCTCGTGCTGAAGGGACTCTTCCTCCTCGCGGCGTACGTCGTGGTGTTGATGAGCCAGACCGAGCTCGAAGAAGGCGGCTACTACCAGGGTGAGTTCTACGTCCTCATGCTGTGCAGCGTGCTCGGCATGGTGATGATGGCCTCGTCGCGCGACCTCGTCAGCATCTTCGTGGCGCTCGAGTTGCTCTCGATCCCCGGCTACATGATGGCCGCCTGGAACAAGCGCAACCGTAAGTCCAACGAGGCCGGCATCAAGTACTACCTGATGGGCGTGTTCGCCTCCGCCGTGCTGCTCTACGGGATGAGTCTGTTGTTCGGCGTCACCGGCTCGACGCTGCTCACCGACATCGGCGCCGCGCTCGCCGATGGTGACCTGATCGGCCTCGAGGTCGTTGCCGTCGTCTTCGTCATCTGCGGATTCGCCTTCAAGGTCTCGGCCGTGCCGTTCCACCAGTGGGCGCCAGACACGTACGAGGGCGCGCCGACTCCGGTGACCGCGTTCTTCTCCGTGGCGTCGAAGTCGGCAGGCTTCGTCGCGTTGATGACGCTGATCTTCGTCGCCTTCCCCGGCGCCGACGCGGTGTACGAGCCGCTGCTGTGGGTGATGTCGGCGCTGACGATGACGATCGGCAACGTGCTCGCACTGCGCCAGACGAACATCGTGCGAATGCTCGCGTACTCCTCGATCAGCCAGGGCGGATTCATCCTCATGCCGTTGGCCTTCGCCGGCAACCCCGACGCCACGGGATCCGCCATGAACGCCGTGATGGTGTACCTGTTGGTCTACGCCTTCATGAACCTCGGTGCCTTCGCGATCGTGATCGCGGTGTCGCGCAAGACGCAGAGCGGCGAGATCTCGTCGTTCGGCGGACTGTTCGGGTATGCGCCCGGACTCGCTGTGGCAATGACGATCTTCCTCGCCTCGCTCGCCGGCATCCCACCCCTCGGTGGCTGGTTCGCCAAGTTCAACGCCTTCAAGGCCGTGCTCGACGCCGGTACCACGGCGGCGTACGTGCTCGCCGCCATCGCTGCCGTCAACACCGTGATCGCGGCTGCGTACTACATGCGGGTCCTGCGCGTGGTGTGGATGGACGAGGCGCCGGACGGCGACGTGAGCCCCGTCAACCCGCCCGCCCCGGTCGTTGCCGCCCTGGTGATCACCGTGATCGGCACCATCGTGGTCGGCGTACTCCCGAACGTGGTCGCTCGCGTCGGAGCGCTCGACGCTCTCACCGGCGCCTTCTCCGGCTAGCTGAGGCGGGCCAGATGCGGCGATCGCTGCGTCACCCGAACTCCTCGCTGCCCAAAGGCAGCGTCGTCGTCGGCTTCCGTGCGCTCCCCACATCTGAACCCGCCTCAGGACAACAATGACCGAAGAAATCCGTGAGTCGATCCGGCGCGATGGGCCGATTGCGTTCGAGCGGTTCATGGAGCTGGCGCTCTATGGCGCCGAGGGGTTCTACACCAAGGTCGGTGGTGGGTCTGCCGGACGTCGGGGCGACTTCATCACGTCGCCCGAGGTCGGGCCGTTGTTCGGTGCGGTGCTCGCGAGGTACCTGGACGCCGAGTGGGAACGGATTGGCCGACCGGACCCCTTCACCGT
>JBGTIA010000277.1:0-1778 GCA_041745835.1 Ilumatobacteraceae bacterium
GCCAACACACGTCGGCGCGCGCCCCGCCCATCTGGGCGACGAGCTTCAGGTCGCCGACAACCATCGCCGACCGACCGCCGCTCGCTCCGACACGGTCGAACAGCGTCGTGGCCCGAGGGCCCTCCTTCGGCGCGCTGACCCATCCCCGGTCGTCGGTCCACGTGTGGTTGCCGTGGATGCCCGTCACGACGGGGTCGGCGCCCGTCACGAATGCAGCGTGGTTCGCGTAGGTGACCGACACCGGCAGCGACAGCGCGCCCATAGGCGCGCGCCCGCCGGAAGCGGCCTGCGCCCAGAGGTGGGGTGTGAGGGACGGGTTCACGTGGCGGTGTGGCATCGCATCGATGACGATCATCACGACGCGGAGCCGTCCGGCCAGCTGAGTCACCCCGCCAGCGTACGGCCCCCGACGTTTGCGTGCGGATCCGGGTGACCCGTCCCACCGAAAATCCGACACAAACGGAAGAGGCGCGGGGCAACCACGTTTGCGTGCGGATTCGGGTGACCCGTCCCACCGGAAACCTGACGCAAACGGAAGATGTGGCGGGTGCGAGTGCGTACGATCGCGTGCATGGGGATGCGATCAGGAGACCGGTACGACGTCACCGACGACGAGAAGGCGCGGTTCGAGCGGGATGGTTACGTCCATCTTCCGGGGGTGCTCAGCGACGAGGAACTGACGGCGCTCGACCCCGCGTACGACGCCTTCATGCGCGGAGAGATCGCTGTCGAAGGGCGAGACCTCTACGACATGGTGACCGGCGAGTTCGGGACCGATCCCACGACGTATGCGATCTTCAACGTGATGTTGCCTCGGGTCTACTTCCCCGACTGGCAGGACAACGTGTTCGAGCGAGTCGGCCATTCGATCGCCGAGCAGCTGTGCGGTGAGGGGATGACGCTCGACTTCGACCAACTGCTCGCCAAGCAGCCCGGTCGTGTCGACGCCGTGTTCGCATGGCACCAGGACCAGGCGTACTGGATCAACACCGACGACCGTCGCACCGCCACCTGCTGGCTCGCGCTCGACGACTCCACGCTCGAGAACGGGTGCATGCAGTTCCTGCCCGGCAGCCACGTCGAACCGGTTCGGCCTCACCATCCGGCGGGCGCGAGTCGCGAAGAGCAGCACACGTTGGTGACCGACCTGCGCTCCGACGACCATCCGATGCCCGTGCCGATCCGGCGCGGCGACATCACCGTGCACAACGAGGGCGTGCTCCACGGCTCGGGCGGCAACACGACCACATCGAGTTGGCGGCGGGCGTACATCAACGCGTTCCGCTCGGTCGAGACCGTACGGCGCGAACGCGAGCTCGGTTTCACCCACTCGCACAACGACGACCAGGACGTGCTCGCCCAGGTCGACGGCCTCCACGCCTGAGCATCGCCCGCGGGGTGTCGCTTGTCGGTCAGTCGGCCATCTCGGCGTCGGCGGACGGGTCAGCCGACGGCAACGGCGGTCTGTGACGCCAGCAGTTCACGGACACGTGGGGCGACCTCGGAGCCGTACAACTCGATGCTGCGCATCATCGTCTCGTGGGGAAGCGTGCCGGCGGAGTACTTCATGTCGAAGCGGCTCGCGCCGAGCGTCTCGACGGTGGTGGCGATCTTGCGGGCAACCGTCTCGGGCGACCCGGCGTGCAATGCGCCGTCGGGTCCGGCGGCCTGGTCGAACTCGACACGAGTCGACGGTGGCCACCCTCGTTCGGCGCCGATGCGATCGCGCATCGGCTTCCAGTGCGGCCACAACTCGTCGAGGGCCTGTTCGTCGGTCG
>JBGTIA010000278.1:0-1661 GCA_041745835.1 Ilumatobacteraceae bacterium
TGGACGTGTCGACGTCGAAGCGCAGCACCTGGCCGCTGGCGTCGAACGCGGCGAAGTTCGGCTCGGCGGGTGTCCCGGCCGGGAACGGACCGAGCGGCTCGCCGTCGTCGATGGTCACGGTGAATGTCTCGGCGATGGCGGTGCCGTCGAGCATCGACCTCGTGATGAACTCGACGCCGGCGATTGCCCGGCTCGCGCCCAGGTCGATCGTGATGAACGCGTCGTCACCGTCACCGGCGCTCGACCACTCGCTAGTGCCCGAGTCGTCGATGGCGTTCGCCGCAGCGAAGCTGACATTGAACTCCGAACTCACGTCGATGACGGCTGCATCGAGAGCCAGGTTGGGACCGCGTTCGACTCTGTCGGGTGCGGCCGCTCGGTTGTCGGTTTCGGGAATGGTGAAGGTGGCGGTCTGCGACGAGTACAACGTGCCGTCGGCCGTCGATCCCTGCACCCGGAAGAAGTAGGTCTCCCCCGCCACCGCCCCCGGGAGGAAGACGTCGTGGTCGACGATGCCGGTGCCGTTCATCGCGAGGCTGTTGTTGAAGTTCCCGAACGCCGCGGTTTCTCCCCACACGATGGCGCAGATCATCGGCTCGGTCGTCGTGACGCGGAAGATGCCCCGCCCGGGATCGGTCGGATCGGCTTCGAACACGAAGTCGTCCGCCTGGACCTCCGAGAAGGCCCGAACCTCCAGGGGTGTGTTCGTCGTCGACGATCCGTCGCTCGCGCACGCCGTGGCGAGCCCGGCGAGCGATGCGACGAGCATGAGGGCGCGGCGGTGGGGTCGTCGTCGGCGACGAATCGTGAGCAGGACCGGTTCCATGTCCGCCAGCTTGGTCGGCGATGCCTGCGTGATCACGTCATCTCGCTGGATCGACCGACACGCCTACAGATTCGCCCCGGATCCCCACGCCATCAGTGGTGTGACCCTCGAGTTCTCGGTAGACCGGCGACCAGCTGACCTCGTCGATGCGTGCCGCGATCTCGTCGTCGTTCATCGACGGGGCAAGGCCCTGGTCGACGGCGGTCCTGGCCACCGCGAACGCGACGTGGCGTGCCACACGGCGACTCTCGGTGATCGGCGGGAGGATGCCCCCGTCGCGGTTCTCGGCGGCGAGGCCCCCGATCGCGGTGGCCGCCGCGGTGAGCATCTCGTCGGACACCGCTCGCGCTTTGACCGCGACCACACCGAGGCCGACGCCGGGGAAGACGTGGACGTTGTTGACCTGGGCGATCGGCACCGAGCGACCGCCGATCTCGACCGGGCCGGACGGGCTCCCCGTACCGATCAGCGCTGCTCCGTCGGTCCACGCGAGGACGTCGGCGGGGATCGCCTCGGCGCGCGGTGTCGGGTTCGACAGCGGCAGCACGATCGGCCGCTCGACCTGCGCGGCCTGGGCCCGGATGATCGCCTCGGTGAAGATTCCGGGTTGCCCGGTGACTCCGACCAGCGCATGCGGCCCGACCCGGCTGACCACATCGAGCAACTCGACGACACCGTCACCGTCGTCGTCCCAATCGGCGATCTCGTCCCACGGGCGGGCGAACGGCTGCTGGAACGACGCCAAGCCCTCCATCCGATCATGGAGCAGACCGTCACGGTCCACCAGCCAACAGCGACGCAGCGCATCGTGCTCCGAGACCCCGGCGGCCACCAT
>JBGTIA010000279.1:0-3197 GCA_041745835.1 Ilumatobacteraceae bacterium
GCTTTGGACAGGGCTTCGATCAGCCGGCCGAGGTCGAGGGCGCATCTCGGGTCATGCAGTCACGATGCTGGATCGGCCGCACAGAACGCGCGCCCCATAACGCGTCCACCAGAACCTGGTACGCGCCGCATCGCGGCCCAAGCCGCACGCTGCATAATCCCAGCGGCCAACACCGAGTCGGCGACTGTCGGTTGTCGCGCTACGTACGGCACCTCGACGGGCCCGGCCTGACCGACTTCGCCGGCGGTGCAGCGCGGTGATCACCGTTCGAGCCCGACAATTCCGAGTGGGCCCAGAGTTGATCCCAGCCGATCAGATGTGCCGATACCGAGCGGGTTGCGAGCCGTGGCTGGCGCGATGTTCTGAGCGGTTCGGTAGGTCCGCGGTAGCTGACCGAGCCACCAGGGTGAACGTCATGGGACGCTGCAGCGATTCGACCTGGACCTGGGAATGACCGAGGCGAAGACACGGTCGGCCACCACGATCGTCTCCACGGACAAGCACCGGAATCCACGTCATCGCACGACCTCCACCACCGAGAGAACCGCCCCGCCGTCAGCCTCGCGAAACCCCAGGTGGATTACAGGCATATGTAGCACACTGCTCGAGGTCGACCGGGCCGAACCGCTGCATAACGCGCGCTCCGTAATCCGGCCGAGCCCCACGAGCACGCGCCGCATCACGGCCCATTTGTGGCGCTGCACTTTCTCGGGCAGGCCGCCCCGGGAATCACGTTTCCAATCTTTGCGTTTGTGGTCGTTCTTCGATGACGGGCGCCACGTGCTCCGACGGCCTCAGGTCCATTGTGTTCAATAGACCGGCGGAATTGGTGGTGGCGCAGGACGTCACGGGCGGCTCGGTGACACGGTTGACTCGTGTGCCGCTGCGATGCGATCGAGCGCAGCGGTCGCTCGCTGTGCGGTCTGGATCCATGAGGTGCTTGCGACTACTTGGTCGAGCTCGGTGCGTTGTGCGTCGGTGAGGATGGCTTCGAGCCTGTCGTGGGGCAGGCTGTTGGTCATCCAGCCGCGCTCGTAGGTGCGGGCGAGCAGGTAGGCGAGTTCTGGGTCGGTGTCGACGAGGAGCAGGGCGACGCCGTCGAGGACGACGAGTGCGCTGGTGAGGCTGCCCCGGTCGATCATTTCGGTGAGGGTGGCGCGTAGCTGGCCGGCGACGTCACCGCGATCGTGACCTTGTCCGGCGAGGAGGCCGAGCGCTCGGGCGAGGGCGCCACGTGCGATGTCGGCAAGGTAGTGGAAACCGATCTCTTCGGACAGGGCGAGGCTGTCACGGGCAGGCTCGAGCGCTTCGCCGGGGCGGCCGATGTTGGCGAGAGTGAACGCGAGGCCGCTGAGCGACGTCGCGATCAGGGAGGGGTCACTTGTCGCCTGGGCGTCCACCACGGCTGCCCTGGCTGCAGCCTCGAGGGCGGTCGCGTCGCCCTGACCGGCGAGCAGTTCCCCGATGAGCAGGAAGACGTGATGCTGCTGGAGGGTAACGGCAGAGGCGGTGTCGGCGGGAAGGAACTCGTTGATCAGACGACGGCTGGCGTCGAAATCGGCGCGCACCCACAGTGCGTCGAACGCGCAGACCGACAGGGCGTAGTGCGATGTCCGCGCGGCGTCGGGCGGGAGGACTGAGATTGCTTCGTTGAGTGCGGTGACCTCTCCGCGAAGGAACCGCAGCAGCGCCTGGGTCGATATCGCATCCACGGTCGAGTCGCTCCATCGGACGCCGTGGTGGATGGCGTCGACCCAGTCGATCACCTCGAAGGAAAGCCGGGCGAGCGCAAACGGTCCGATGCCTCCGACGAGCTCTACCGCCTGTGTCCACTGCTGCGAGGCGACAGCGTGCGCTGCTGCGGAGCGGCAGTTGTCGAGTTCGGCAACGTAGCGTGCGAATGCGTCCGGGTAGGCGGCGCTTCCCATCGTCTCGCGCATCGCCGGCGTGACAGCGAGGAGCCATCCAAGGTGTGCGTCGCGAGTTGCGGCGAGCGTGCCGTGTTCGGCCAGCCGATCCTCGGCATAGGCGCGCAGAGTTTCCAGCTGGCGGTAGCGGGTGCCGAGGGCGGTCTCGACGGGCGCGACGAGGCTGCGGGCGACGAGGCGGTCGAGGATGTCGAGCGCGTCCAGTTCGTCGCGGGCGCTGACCGCTGCGATGCCGTCGAGCAATGAACCGTCGGCGAAGACTGCCATCGTGTCGAACAGATCGCGTTCGTCGTCGTTCAGCATCTCGTAGGACCAGGTGACGGCTGACTGCAGGGTTCGGTGGCGTTCGACGCCGGACCGTCCGCTCCGGAGCAGTCGGAAACGATCGGTCAGTCGCTGCTCGATTTCGTGGACTGACATCGCTCGGCAGCGAGCGGCGGCGAGTTCGATGGCGAGTGGGATCCCGTCCAACTGTGCGCAGATGTGGACCACCGCAGCGCGGTCCTCGGGACTGGGTTCGAAACCGGCTCGCACCTCGCGGGCTCGCGCGACAAAGAGTTCGACCGCATCTGCCTGCAGAAGCGAGGTGACGGGGACGAGGAACTCTCCGCGGACGCCGAGTGCCTCGCGGCTCGTGGTCAGGACCCGGATGGCGGGCGCACCTGCTCGCAACGCTCGAACGAGCCCAGCCGCTTCATCGAGGACGTGCTCGCAGTTGTCGAGAACGACGAGGCCTTGCATCGCAGCCAGCCGGTCCACGATCGCGTCGATGGGAGTTCTTCCCGGTGCTTGTCGGGCGTCGATGGCGCCCATCACGATCGGCCCGACGGCTTCAGGCGTGGTCGCCGCAGACAGGTCGCACCACCACACTCTCCCGGAGAGCGACTCCGTGAGACCGGCCGCCGCTTCCAGCGCCAGGCGGGTCTTGCCCATCCCACCGACGCCCAGCAATGTGACCAGGGGATGAGCTGCCAAGCCCTGCCAGACCGCCTCGAGTTCCTCGGCACGACCGACGAGCTCATCGTCGAGTACCGGAAGCCGTTCCTGAAGGGGCATGGTGTCGGCCCCAGGGATGTCATCGGGTTCCGCCACACCCGCTGCGATGACGCCGTAGACCGTCTCCGATTGGGCGAAGCCGCGCAACGGCACCAGCCCGAGGTCGCAGAACGAGACGCCGGCGGGTGGTCGGTCGCCAACGAGCGCTACGACGGACGACGAGACGACCACCGCCTGCGAGGTGCAGACGGCGGCGAGTCGCGCCGCCCGGTT
>JBGTIA010000280.1:0-3977 GCA_041745835.1 Ilumatobacteraceae bacterium
ACTCGACCGCCTCGTCAACGCCGATCAAGTCGCCACTGCTCGTCACCGACACCTGGCGTGGATGAACGATCTCTCGGGGAGTGAACGCGCTGCGTCGGCCAGAGACGGTGAGACATGGGTGCTGGAGGAGCAGAAGCTCGCAGAGATCGCCAATGCGTTGGCCGCCATGGAATGGGCCGAACAGACCAACCAGCACGACACACTCCTCAGCCTCTTCCTCGGCGGCCACACCTGTTGGTCGAGCACCGGGGGCCTGGCCCGATCGTGGCCTGACCGAGTACCAGAGCCCACAGCGAGCGACCAGAATCTCCGGAGCCAATTCCTCGCCACCTCGGGCCTCATCCGGGCGGGGGCCGGGGACGAGGCCAACGGGTATGCACAGGTACTGGAAGCTGCTGCGATCGCGGATGGACTCATCGGTGCCGAGGGGCCTGTCACGCTCGCACAGGCGTCGCTCTCTGCGCTCTACCATCGCGGCTTCTTCCTCGCATTGTCGTCTCAGACATCGGCTGCACTCGCTGAGAGCGACCGACTACGTGAGCTCCAGGTCGAGGGCGTACCCAGACTCGCCGAGTGGTTTTCGTGGATGTTACGAACGCTTGCACTGATGTTCGCCGGCGACGATGCGGCATTGACGGCGGCAATCCACACCGAAGCCGTGGGGCGGACCATTTCGAGGCACATCGACGAGCACACGGTGACGATGAAGGCGGTCTTGTTGTCGCGTGCCGGACGGTACGACGAAGCGCTCGTCGCGGCCGACCACTGCCTCGACTCCGAGGTGTTGGGTCCGATGAAAAAGGCGGATGCGCTGGTCCCGGCGGCTGCGTCGCTCGCGGCGCTGGGACGCTACGAGGCTGCACTCGACGTCGTGGAGAAGGACTTCGGCCCGCTGCTCA
Source organism: Ilumatobacteraceae bacterium (assembly GCA_041745835.1). Taxonomy (GTDB): domain Bacteria; phylum Actinomycetota; class Acidimicrobiia; order Acidimicrobiales; family Ilumatobacteraceae; genus Sva-07. The sequence goes on from JBGTIA010000280.1 coordinate 900, forward strand.
ACACTCAGCGGGCACGACTGCTCGCCAGCCGACTCTGGGCACTGCTCTTGATCCTGCACCACCTTCGACGACACGATCGCATCAGCGAACTCGCCGGCGTCGCCTACGCATTCGGGCACGGTCTCGCGGGCTTCGATCAGGCCGCCCGAGCGTATTTCGGCAACGTCCTCGGTGGGGAGGAAGGACTCGCCGCACTCCCGACACCCGATCCCGCCGACCTGTCCACGGACCGAATCGAGATCCTCGTCGAGGACCTCATCACCGAACTCCGCGACGACATCGCCGGCCGCGCCCCTGGACCGCTTGCGGAAGCTCCCACGAAAGCCACCTGACGGAGCCCGGCCCACACCCCGACAGCAACAGCCTCGAATCGCCAAAGAAGCACCCAGAACCGGCGAGGACGATCGCACTCAACGGACCGGACCCCACGCATAATCACGCGCTCCGATCGTCGCGCCCGAGCGTCCGGTTGAGGACCGGCATTTGAGACGCACTCCACACTGCCCCTGAACGCCGGCTACGCAGGCCGGTGCCGCGTTGTCCGATCGAGGTGATCTGTCGATGGGTAGTCGATGATCGTGACAGCTCCGTTGGTGACTCGAAGCCGCGTGATGGCGCAACTGGGCACTCCGTCGGAAACGAGATCAGCGTTCGCTTCGATGACTGCCGCATCGCCGGCGATCGCGCGGAGTGCGTCGACGGTGACTCCACCATGTGTGATCACGACGACGACGCCAGCGTGGTCGTGCTCAAGGTCGACGAGCGCATCGATGAAGCGCGCCGCTGCGTTGATTGACGAATCGCCCACCGCAGGCTGATAGGAGCGGTCGTCAGTCGCCCGCTGCCACTCGGCCAGGAACTCATCGAAATCGATGCTCGCGTCGTCGTCCCAGTTCATGCGCTCCCGAACGCGAGGTTCAATCGTCACCTCGAGGCCAAAGGCAGCCGTGATAGGCGCCGCTGTCTCCTGGGCGCGTCTGAATGGGCTGGCGACGATCGCGTCGATGTCAGGGCGGTTCGCAGCGAGCCACATTGCGATGGCCGCTGCCTGTCGATGCCCCACCTCGGTGAGGCCCGGATCGCCGGCCGACGGCACCTTCGCCCCGTGCTGAATCACGAGTATCTCGACACCCATGCCGGAACGCTACGCCCGCCGACCTCAGCTGGAAGTTGGGTACCCGACTCGTGTCCCCGATCGCCGGGACGGCTTGGGCAGCTCCGTCTCTGTCGCCGGGACACGGCTGCCGGCGTGGCCGAACTCGGGGGACGACTCGCGCAAGGATGGACGCCGTGCATGAGCGCAGGCGGCAGGCGGCACGCGTCCTGCTGATCGACGACGACGCGATCCTTCTCGTCGAAGTGGTCCCCGCGATGTCGGCGGCGTTCTGGTTGACCCCAGGCGGGGCTCTTGAACCCGGAGAGACCGCTCGCCAGGCGGCAGCACGTGAGTTGCACGAGGAGACCGGGATCGTCGTTGCGCCAGAGTTCTTGCTCGGACCAGTGTGGCGGCGGGTGCATCGTTTCGAGTGGGACGGAAACTTGATCCATCAGTACGACGAGTTCTTCTTCGTGCGCCATGACGGCCTCACCGAAGCAGTGCTGAACAACGTCGACGCGGTCGAGGCCGCGACGAGCCGCAGTCTTCGTTGGTGGCGTCTCGACGAACTCGCTGCGTCGACATCTGAACGGTTCGTTCCGGCGTCGCTTGCTCACGACCTTCGGCTGCTGCTCCGCCACGGCCTACCCGAGAGCCCTCGAGATGTCGGTGCATGACAACGCCAACCGGCGCACAGATCGCCGTTTCCGCCGGGCTTGAGGGTGCCACCTATCGCCGGCTGGGTGCACTCGTCTTCTCGATGGAGTGGGGTGCCTCCGATTGACAGGTGTGGTTCTCCTGGAACTCCGCAACCATCACGGAGGTCCGACATGACATCACTCGACACGGCAACAACAGAGCTGACCACACAGCCGCCCCCGGGGACGCACATTCGACGAGGAGCAGATGGCTGCGGCATCGTTCCTCGCCCGCTACAACGGTCGGGCCCTGGAGGCGTACCGCGACGATCTGCGCGGGTTCTTCCAGTGGGCGCATGATCACGACATCGAGGTGATGCGAGCGACTCGTCCGCACATCGAACTGTTCCGAGTGTCCATGGAGCAACGCGGGCTGGCAGCAGCGACGATCGATCGGCGCTTGTCGACCGTGTGCGGGTTCTACAAGTTCGCTCACATCGACGGGGTGATCTTGTCCAACCCGGCCCAGTACGTCCGACGACCGCAGGTGCATCCAACCGAGGCCAGGGGTCTGGACCGCACCGAGTTCGGTGTGTTCCTGTTCACCGCGGAACGCTAGGACCGCGACCACGCCGCCCTCGCCGTGCTGCTCGGTCTCAACGGGCTCCGTGTGACCGAGGCATGCGAGACCAGCGTCGAGGATCTCGGTTTCGAGCGCGGGCACCGCACCCTCAGAATCATGGGGAAGGGACGCAAGCCTGCCACCATCCCGCTCGTTCCAGGAACAGCCCGCACGATCGATCTCGCCATCGGTGAGCGGTGTGAAGGGCCGATCCTGCGACGACGTGATGGCGAACGCCTCGACCGGCGCACCGCTCACCGTTGGGTGAAGTCGATCGGCAAACGCGCAGGCCTCGGCCACGTGTACCCACACATGCTGCGCTCAGCGTTCATCATGGCCGCCCTCGACGCAGGCGTCCCACTACGTGATGTGCAAATCGCAGCCCGCCACGCCGACCCTCGCACTTCGACCATCTACGACCGACGTCGACAGAACTTCGACCGCCACGCGGCCTATGTCGTCGTCGCGTTCGTCGCCAGCGGCTGAGCGCTCACACCGGCTCGACCCGCTCAACCGTGCCGACCCGACTGATGCTGCGGTCGAACGACGCTACCCGACCGACCCCCGTGGACTCTGCGCACGCCACCAGATAGGCCTCGGCGAAGTCGAGACGATCCACCTCGTAGACCTCAACAGCCCGCAGCAGCAACGACGGATCCACGCAAATGACCGACTCGAACGCGATCAACGCACGCACCGCCTCGGCGACAATGCCACGTGGC
>JBGTIA010000281.1:0-4187 GCA_041745835.1 Ilumatobacteraceae bacterium
CGGAAACGAACCGCAAGAAGCGATGGTGATCGATTCGCGCCCGTTGGGTCCGTCAGCGTTGGAAATCTGTCCTGGGGACGTGTGGCGGTGGTCAGGGGTTGGCGACCACGAGTGACCGGGGCCACGCGTAACGACGCTCGAAGTAGCCGTGGCAATCGCAGATAGCCGGCAAACTGCTCGCTCTCCGACGGACGCTCGCCGGACAGTACGCGCGCTCAGAATCCCGTGGTCGGCGATGCGCGTAGCGCCGCATTGCGGCCCAATTGCGGCGCCGCACTTCACCGGCATAACCACCCAAGTGTGGCGTCGCAGTCTCGCGGGCATGGCGACTCTGTATCGGCGGAGCTGGTCGTCTCGGTCATGGCGCAGGGTCGCCTCCGGCGTCGGCCCAGAGCTGGATGATCACTGCGGTCGGGTCTGGGGTGTCAATGTCAAGTTGTAGTAGTTCTCGATCGGCGTCGAGGACTTTGATCGCACGGTGGGTTGCGCAGAGTTCTTCGAAGCGGTCTTTGGTGTCGAACATGTCGGTGCTGTCGAATCGAAGTGTGACGGAGCTTCCGGCGATATGGATGGTCGGTAGTGGCCAGATGGCGTCATCGACGACGGCTCCGTCAACGACGGTGCCGCTGTGGTTGCCACGTGCGGCTCTGTGGCCGTCGGCGATGGTCTCTCCGTCGTCGTGTGGTACGAGGTCGGGGTGTGCGCGACGGAGCCAGTCGTGGATGTCGGGGTTGAGTCGGCTCCAGCGCGCGTAGAGGTCGTCGAATGCCGCTTCGACCGTCGGCTCGCCTCGGTGGCGGAGCAGTAGCTCAATCAGTGCCGCCTCGCGCGGTACGTGCCAAGAGACTTGTCCGGGTCGGCGACGGATCAGCTGCGCGAGGTGGGTCGCGCAGGCGTCGATGTCGTCGACGTCACCGTAGGCACCCAGCATTTCTTCCGCGGTCTCTCGCAGCGGCGCAGATCGATCGCTCAGCCAGTCGTGCCACACGGGTCGCAGATCGCTTCCCCACAGCTCCGAGGCGGCAGCGAGCGCGGCAGCTCGGACCGCTGTTGGTGCGCTCAGCATCAGCCCGTCAAGGAACTCGCGCAGCTCGCTGTCGGGTTCGACGTGCCCGAGCAGCGCAACTGCTCCCGCCGCTGCATCGTCGTTGCGTTCCGCCATCCGCAGCAGCTCGTCGCGTACCGCTCGCTCCACGGGAACCGTAAGCGACCTGACGAGTCCGAGAGCCCGTTCGGCAGCGTACCCACCGGCGCGCAAGACAGCGAGAAGGTCGTCCACGGCGAACGACGTCGGCGTCGCAGTCAGCTCAGCGACCCTGCACCGGTCCAGCGCCCACCCGACCAGGTCCCCGGCCCGCGTGGCATCGCGAGCAGCGAGGTTCAACACGCCGCGCTCAGAGCCCCGTGTGTTGAACGATGCGCATCCGAACACGAACCAGGCCGCGCCGTTCTCGCCGGGATCCTGGGCGGCGATCATGTGGTGCAACTCGTCGAGCGTTGAAGTGCCGCCGATCGACTCGGCACGTCGCCGAGCCGGCCCGCGGTTCGCGTTGCGTTGCCAGTCAGCGATGACGCCAGCCAAGACACGATGGTCGAGTTCCTCGACGACGTCGAGGAACTCGAAACCGGCAACATCCACACCGGCGCGGCGCAGCGCGCTCAACGGGCGCAGCACAGCGGCGCCGCGAGGCGACTTCGTCGAAGCGACCACCAGCCGATTGTCGGCAACCCGCAGGGTCAACTCCGCGCTCAATTCGCTCAACGCCGCCACCGCAGCGCCCATGGTCTCCGCCTCGGCAACACTGATCGCGAAGCGATGCGGTGTCGTCTCGTCGACGTCGGCGAGGGTATTTCGTTGGCGTCGTCGACGAAAGACCATCAGCCCAGTATCACCCAGCTCAAGCGTCCCGAACGGCCCAGTCCTTCATCGAAACACGCCGACACGAACGACGCAGATCCGCGAACCAAGCGCTTGCAGGAGCCGAATCGGCAAAGTGCACGCCGCCGTTACGAGGAGGAGTTCGAGCGGCGACTCGAACTCGCACGGAGGGCGTCGAACCTGTAGGTCAACTCTCCATTCGACGACCGACCGCATCGGCGATCTCGCGGCCTCGGTGTTCGGCGGACTTGAGGTAGCGGAGGCTGGCGGCGCTCGATGCGTGGCCCATGATTGTCATGACTTCGCGCAATGATGCGCCTGCCGTGGCGGCCTCGGTGCCGGCGAGATGGCGGAGGTCGTGGAAGCGGACGTGGCTGAGGCCGACAGCATCCCTCGCCTTCGACCACTGCGGGGCGAGGTAGGTGTTGAGCAGTGGGCCGCCTCGCAGTGACGTGAACACGAGCGCGCCCGGTTCGACGTTCTCGACGTACTGCTCGATATGAGCCGTCAGCCGCACGGCGATCGACTCGGCGACCGGCACGGTCCGCACGGCGCTCTCGGTCTTGGGTGGGCCGAGCGTCGGGCCTTGGCCCTTGATGTCGTGAAGCGCTTGCGTCACGCGCAGCTCCGGTCGATCGAGGTTGACGTGCTCGATCGTGAGTCCGGCGAGTTCGCCGAAGCGCAGGCCGCTCGCCGCAGCGGTCCACACCAGGCACTCGAACCTCGGGTGGATCGCACCGGCGAGCGCTCGCACGTCGTCCCACGTGAGCAGCGGGCGCTCGATCATCCGCTCGGCCGAGGCGCCCTTGATGCGAACCGGGTTCCGGGCGATCAGGCCGTCGTCGACGGCGGTCGTCATGATCGACCGGAACAGCCGATAGATCTTCGCCACCGTGTTGTGGTGCAGCCCGCTCGCCGCGAGCCGGCCGTGCCACGTCCTGGCATCGACCGGGTGGACGTCGCACAGGTGCACGCTGTCGAACACCGTCACGATGTGGCGGAGCTGACCTTCGTAGATCTCACGCGTCCGCGGGCGCACCGGGCGCTCGGCGACCCAACGTTCGGCGTACTCGCGAAAGGGGATGCGGCCGGCCTCGGGATCGACCCAGATGCCCCGGAGCATGTCGGCCTCGACGGTGGCGAGCCAGCGCCGGGCGTCGGTCTTGTTGGCGAAGATCGAGTCAGCGGCGATCTGCTTGCCGACGCGCCAATAGCTCGCCTGGTATCGGCCGCTGGGCAGCTTGCGGATGTTGCCGAAGGAACGGGCTCGGCCATGGTCGGCTCCTCGTGCTCGGTGCCAACTCTCTATGCACGTGTAGGCACGAAGGCCGTTTCCGGGGCCCGGCGTTACGCTCCCCGGGCCAGGAAATCACTCCTGACCTGGGGTTTCGCGTGGAGCGGACGACGGGAATCGAACCCGCGTCATCAGCTTGGAAGGCTGAGGTTCTACCGTTGAACTACGTCCGCAAGAGCCGACACCCTAGCGGCATCGGGCGTCAGCCGAGCAGTGATTCGAGGGCACATACCCAAGCAGCGCGGACGCGCGACACGTCGCTGTGCAACATGCGGCGATGAGTCGAGTACGAGTCGTAGCTGGTCAGAGTGAGTATCCCATCGACCAACAGCATGCGCTCGTCCTCGCCGACGACGTCCAGTTCGAGAGCGAAGTGCTCGGCGATCTGCACTCGGAAAATCTCGGCGACCGCTGCGATTCCGTCGTTGATCGAGGGAATCTTCGGAGCGCGCATACGCGCCAACTGCATCGTTCCGTCGACATGTTCGAAGAGCGAGACACGCGCGTCCACGAGGGCGGTGATCCGATCGTCGAGGGAACCGACCCCGATGTCCGGGATGCTCCCCATGGGCCCGGCCTCGTCGAAGGCGTGGTCAATGGCGGTTCGCACGAGGTCGTCGAGATCGTCGAAATACCGGAAGATCGAACGGTGGGACACCCCCGCTCGATCGGCGATTTCGGCGGCCCCGGGTTGGAGGTCTCCCTCGCGAATGATCGCGAGCAATGCCACGATCACCGCATCCCGGTTGCGCGTCCGTCGAAGTGTCCGTCCGTCGACATGGTCGGTGTCGAGCGGTGTGGTCGTGTCGTCTGTGATTGCCATACCCCTACGCTCACCGTCCGATGCCGAAGTCAAACGACCAAATGTCGTCGCCACTGTCGAGTGACGACCGTATCGGGGGTGACGTCGACCGCAATCTCGTGACGCGAGTGCGAAAACTGATGGACAAAGCGGCGGCCACCGCCAATGTGCACGAGGCCGACGCGTTCTCGCGAAAGGCCGCCGAACTCGTG
>JBGTIA010000282.1:0-2047 GCA_041745835.1 Ilumatobacteraceae bacterium
TAGTCGGCATCGGTGATCGACGCACCGTCGCCGGCGCCGGTCTCGACGAGGACGTCGACGCCGAAGCGTTCGAGCTCGCGCACCCCGTCGGGAGTCATCGCCACCCGGTGCTCGGCGGTCTTGACCTCGCGGGGGACGCCCACGGTTCGGATGACGGGTGCTGCTGGGGCCATGCTGCTCATCTTGCCCGATCGATCGCGGTCGAGATCGCACCCGTGAACGCAACCGGGCCGATCGGGCCAACTACCGTCGTGGCCACATGACGCACAGCGACGCACCTCGAATTCATCTCGGCCCCTCTGGCGGCCCCGAGTGGCTCGTCGATGCCGTGGTCTCGGGAGGCGGCATGCTCGTGGGGCCCGACGAGGCCGAAGGCCTGGTGTGGGCCGATGCCAAGGCCGTCGACGCACTCCGCTCGACGCTCGACCGCGCCGACCACATCCGCTGGGTGCAACTTCCGTTCGCCGGGATCGAGAACTTCGTCGACCATCTCGACCACGATCGGACGTGGACGTGCGGCAAGGGCGTCTATGCCGAGCCGGTCGCCGAGATGGCGCTGGCACTCGGCATCGCCGGGCTGCGTCACGTCGGCGGATACGCACGAGCGACCGAGTGGTCCGGGCCACACGGGCGCAACCTGCTCGACGGGCGTGTCACCATTCTCGGAGGTGGCGGCATCACCGAGTCGTTGGTCCGACTCCTCCAGCCATGGCACTGCGACATCACGGTGGTCCGCAACCGCGCCGAACCGATGGACGGCGTCGACGAGGTGCTCGAGGCGGACCGTTTCGCCGATGCGCTCCCGGGTGCCGACCTCGTCGTGCTCGCCTTGGCGCTGACGCCGGAGACCGAGGGCATGTTCAGCGACGGCGAGTTCGGGTTGATGGAATCTCACGCCTGGCTCGTGAACGTGGCGCGCGGTCGCCACGTCGTCACCGACGACCTGGTCGACGCGCTCCGTGACGGCGTGATCGGCGGCGCCGCGCTCGACGTCACGGATCCCGAACCGTTGCCCAGCGGCCATCCCCTGTGGTCATTGCCGAACTGCATCATCACGCCCCACGTCGGCAATACGCCCGAGATGGCCAAACCCCTCCTCGCGCAGCGCGTCACCGAGAACGTCCGCCGCTTCGCGCGAGGCGATGAACTGATCGGCCTCGTCGACGTCGACGCCGGCTATTGACGCTCGACGCCCGTAACGTGAACGGACCGTGTCCGGCCAGACTCACTACGACGTCCTCGGGGTGGCGCCGAGTGCTCGCCACGACGAGATACGCGATGCGTATCGCCGACTCGCACGCGAGCATCACCCTGATCGAGCGGCGTCGAGTGGTCGTCAGGATCGCGCGGCGTCCATGCCGGCGATCAACGAGGCGTACCGGGTGCTCAACGACCCAGCTCGACGAGCGGTTTATGACGCGTCGCTGCGCAACGGGGGAGTGACGCCACTGCGGGGGCCCGCCGCCCCACCCACGCAGGGTTCATCGGATCACACCCACACCCCGGCGTCGACGATGCCGACCTTTCCGAGTCACCTCGGTCCCGCCCGTATCCCCTGGCGGTCAGTGCTGTTCGTTGCGTCGCTCGCGATCGTCGGGATCATCGTGCTCGCCCAGTTCACCGAGCCTGGGGAGCCTCGTGGCCCCGACGGCATCATCCAGATCGGTTCGTGTGTGACGATCGAACCGAACGGTGACGCCCGCGAGGTGTCCTGCACGCAGGATCCGACGCTCGATCTCGTCGTCGAGGCCTTCGTTCCGTTCGAAGACGCGTGTCCCGGCGCCACGGTCGCCCATCGTGACCGCCAGGGCATGGGCGTCGCCTGTGTCGGCGTCAATGTCGACTCTGGTGGGTGACCCGCGTTTCCCCGTCCGGTCCTGTCGGTGATCCGGTGTGCACGCGCCGTGCCGCTGCTAACTTGTGGCTTCCCTCAGGGGCGATTAGCTCAGTTGGAAGAGCGCCACGTTCACACCGTGGAGGTCGGGAGATCGAGACTCCCATCGCCCACCCTATAAGCCCTGGTCAGAGGCCATATCGCTCGACCGGG
>JBGTIA010000283.1:0-8344 GCA_041745835.1 Ilumatobacteraceae bacterium
TGATGGAGAAGTTGATGGAGATTCGTCGGGACGACCGGTGTGCTGTGTGCCGGATCGAACTCCCGGCAGGAACTGTGGCGTATTGGATTCGCACAGAACGGATCGTTCGGTGCGTCCAGTGCAACACCGCTGGAGCCGAGATCCAGGTTGTCGGCCCTGAGTCCCCGCCTTCGGACCGTCCGACCGATCAATCCGTATGTCCGGATGCGGTGCCGCCACCGGCAGGGGACTCCCCTCGGCGAGATGCAGCGGGTGAATCCGCACAGAACGAGTACGACAAGAGGTCAGCACGCGAACTCGCGAACAAACATCGGCGTGTGGCTGAGGACGCCGAGTGGCGAGACTCGATCAAGCACGAGCGACCGGTGCTCGGCCGGATCGCATCGGTCCTGACGCCGAAGCCACAGATCACGCCCGAATCGCAGGCCACCAAGGCATGGAAGGTTGGCGCCGAGGGAGAGCGCCGTGTCGCCGAAGTGCTCGAAGGAGCCATCGGTGTCGAGGTACTGCACGATCGACTCGTGCCCGGCAGCCGAGCCAACATCGACCACATCGCGATCGGCCCGTCTGGTGTCTTCGTGATCGACGCCAAGAAGTACACCGGTCAGGTCGACGCCCGCGACGTCGGCGGGCTCTTCCGCACCGACGACCGGCTCTACGTCAACAACCGCGATCGGACGAAACTCGTCGACGGTGTACTGCGCCAAGTGGATGTCGTGCGTACAGCGCTCGGCTCCGACTTCGCAGAAGTCCCAGTACACGGAGTTCTGTGCTTCGTCGGTTGCGAATGGGGCTGGATCATGCGTACCAAGCGAGTCAAGCGCGTCACGGCCCTGTGGCCCACGGCTCTGCCCGACCACGTCTCGGTCGCCGGGCCCTGGTCCGACAAGGTCTCCGCGATCGCCGATCGGCTTCGGAGCGAACTCCGATCGGCAACGTGAAGCAACCGTGTGGCGAAGGCGGCGACGCGGGATGCTCCGACTACCTTCCGGGTCGTGACGCAATCAGCTGGTGGAGGCTCGGACGAGGAACTCGGCGTCTTGGTGGAACGGCTCCGCGACGGCGAATTGGCACGCCTCCTTCTCGATGCGGCGGCACGACACGGCGACGTGGCGCGAACGATCCGCCTGGCGGCGGCCACACCGGCGGATCGCCTCGCCACCCTGCGTTCCGAGCTGGATGCGCTGAGAACCCGACGGCACCTCGGCTACCGCGAATCGATGGCGTGGGCCGATGACGCCGGCACCGTGGTCGACGAGATTGCGGCCACAGCACAGAGCGCGCCGTCGCGAGACCTCCTCAAGCTCGTTGAGTTGGCGCTCGATCGAGTGGTCAAGACGATCATGTACGCCGACGACTCCTCTGGGACGATCGGTGACGTCGCCCACCGTCTACTCGAGACACACGAGCGACTTTGCGATGCCGGGGTCGCCGACCCGAAGGCGTTGGCGAAATGGATGATCCGCTTCAGTCTCGACGATCAGGACTTCTTCAACCCCGACCCGGTCCGCTACTCCGCCGCGCTCGGTGAGTCCGGTCTCGCTGTGCTCCGGAGCGCGGTCGACGACCGACTCGCAACTCCCGATCCGGCTTTCGCTGTGCGGTACGTTCAGGAGCGGTTGGCGGTTCTCGACGGTGACCTCGATCGCATCGTCGAATTGCTTGGTGGCGATCTCACTGGCACGTATCAGTACATCCGTGTCGCCGAAGCCATGGTCGAACTGTCTCGCAGTGATGACGCCCTGATGTGGGCACGTCAGGGGATCGAATCGACGAGCGGTTGGCAGGTAGCCAAGCTCTACGACATCGCAGCCGCCGTCTTTGCGGAGCGTGGCGACGCTAGCGCGGTCCTCGATCTACGACGTGAGCAGCACCAGCGCATGCCAAGCTCGACCACCTACGCCCGATTCAAGTCAGCAGCCGAGCCGCAGGGTGGCTGGTCGCACGAGCGCGAGCCCGCGCGTGCCGTACTCGGAGCTTGCGACGGCGGTGGTCTCGTCGATGCGTTGCTCGCCGATGGTGACGTCGATGCTGCATGGGACGCAGCGACCGACGCCGACACCGACATGATCGGTGACCAGCGATGGGCGCGACTCGCCGAAGCATGCGAGGCGACCGAGCCGGCCGCGGCATTGGGCGTCTACCTGCGACTTATCGACTCAACGCTTCAGACCGCCGACCGCGGCGCCTACCGCTCCGCGTCGAAGCAACTCAAGCGGGCCCAGAAGGCGGCTGCTGCGGCGGGGCTGACCGAGGAGTTCGATGTGCACCTCGCGGCCCTGCGCGAACAACATCGTCGCCGCCCGAGTCTGATCGAGATCCTCGACAAGGCCGGACTGCGATAGTCGGCTCTCAGCCGCCGATGGCAGCGACCCTCGAGGACAACCGCGGTGATGATCAAACGAGCCTTGGACACTCATCAACGATGTGTCCTCGATGCGCGACATGCCGGACGATGCGACAAGTGATCGAACGCTGAATGGACATGCGCGCTCATCGCGGCGGGGGCGGTCTGCGTAGCGTTCGACGAAGGGTGTGCTGGCTGCCGGGCCGGCGGCGAACACGAAGTCGTCGCCGTCCACTCGTCGGCCGGTCGCGCGGTCGACTGCGTCGGCCGTCGCGGTGATGAGGAATTCGCCCTCACCGAGGACTTCGTCGTCGGGCGGTTCACCGTCGAACTCGACGACGACGGCACCGGCACCTTCCTGGTCACAGCGGTCACGGTCGAGCTGCCCGGCGGCGTGGAGACGGTGACAGCCTGGCTCTGATCTGGGCGGCGCGTCGGGCCGGGCTGGTGCCGGTGCCCGCGACCGACATCATCGTTCCGGAAGGTCCCAGGACACCTTCATGGCACCGCTCGGTCGCTTGCCTCCCCGTTTCCCTCGAACAGAGAGTGGTGGCCGCCGCCGTCTCGCTTCGCTTGGTACATGGCGATGTCTGCGCGTTCGAGAATGAGCTCCGGAGACGTCGACGTCCAATCGCCGATGCCGATGCCGATACTCGCTCGCACTTCGACCGGACCGCTCGAAACATCGAATGGCAGCCGGAATGCGTCATTCACGCGATCGGCGATCGGCTCGAGGTCCGAAGCGTCGGAGATGTCGTCGCACAACACTGCGAACTCGTCACCGCCGAGACGAGCAACGGTGTCGCCCGGACGCAGGAGTGCGGTCAACCGTTGGGCCACGATCATCAGCACCTCGTCGCCGATTCGGTGACCGAACGTGTCATTGACGGCCTTGAAGGTGTCGAGGTCGATGAACATGATCGCCAGGAGAGAACGAGTGCGCCGGCATCGATGCATCGCGCTGACGAGCCGCTCGAACAGCAGCGCCCTGTTCGGCAGACCGGTCAGCGGATCGTGCAGCGCGAGGTGGTTCGCCTGTTGGGTGCTCGCCACGAGATCGGCGCGAGTCTCCGCGTTGATGAGGTACGCGGCGGCAACATTGGCGAGCGTCTGAGCGACGTCGAGTTGACGTGCGCCGAGCTCACCCGGAGTCGCACGGAAGAGGTTCAGCGTTCCGAGCACTCCGTCCTCGTATCGGAGCGGGAACGCGAACGCCGCTCCGAGACCTTCGGCGAGTGCTCGGGCCGCAAACATCGGGAACTGATCGTCGTGTCGCAGATCGGGCATCGAGATCGCAGAGCCTTCGGTGTAGGCAGCGGTGCACGGGCCTTCTCCCAACTCGCTCTGCAGCCCGGCGCATTTCAGCGTCGACTCGTCGGATGCGGTGACGTCGAGCGGATCACTTCCTGGAGACATGAGCGTCACGCCGGCCGCATCGATCGGCAGGACTTCGACGATGCGTTCCACCAAATGGTCGAGGAACGCTTGGATCGGCAAGTCGGCCCACATCGTCTGCGCGAACTCGGCGAGCAGATCGGAGTAGCGACGCTCGATCTCCTGCTCTGCCGCTGCGTCGAGGTCCGCCCCCACGGGCTGATCGTCAACGTGCGGGACAGCTCCTGCTTGCGAAGCTTCCAGGTCGGTGATCAAGCCGATCAGACGTGCGGGTTGACCACTCGCATTGCGAACGGTGACCGTTCTTCGGCTGGCCTGGGCCATCTCGCGGATCACGATCAGGCTCGAGTACCCGCCGCCATCCATGAACGTGAGTCCGCCGAGATCGATGATGATCGACTCGTCGGGGTGCCCGGTGCACGCCTCGATGAACTCGAGCATCGTCGCGCGCTCGAGCTCTCCAGACACCGAGATCAGCCGGTGGCCCTCTTCGGACGACACGACGATCGACAGTTCGCCGGCCGATGGGCTCTCAGCCCCGCCGACATCGTCGACGTTCATTGGGTGCGAAGCGGCCGACCCCGGGTGGCGTGCGAAGACTGCATCCGATGCGCCGGTCGGGGCGCGCCTCCGGATGCCGCAGACCGGGCCATGAGTGCGTCGGTCGACCTCCACGACTCGACCATTGGCTGGGCTGCCCGCTCGCTGGGGATCAAACGCCAGGAGTGCAGCAGCGTCTCGGCGAACCAGCGCTCGACGACCATCGTCGACTGCACGCCGAAGACCACGTCGTCGGCGGTCGTCGGTTCCAGGGTGCACTGCTGCTCGACCATCTCGATCGCCATCACCTCGTGTTCGGCGTCGGCCATGACGTGCACGTCGTAGAAACGGCCGGAGCGATTCGGTGCGCCCATACGCACCAGTCCGGCGGCGTAGCGCCCCATGGGAATGACCGACGTCATCTCGAAGGCTGCGAGTTGGCCGACGAGGGACCCACGCCAGCGGCGGTTGAAACCGAACATGGAGATGAGGTTGCTGATGGCGAGCGAACTCGCCGGCAGGACGTCGAGATACGCGTTCGGCGTGGGGTCGAGGCCCAACGAGCACATCGTGTCGGCGAAGAGCGCGGCGTGGGTTCGACGTCCCGGTGCGTCGGCGCCGTACTCACCGGCTTGGATCTGCACGAGGATCTGCTTGGCCCGGCCGTTCAGTCGCTGCACCCCGGCGGTGTGGGGGTCGCCTTCCTTCAGTTGATAGGGCGAGCGGTGCACGATCAGTTCGCGCATCTGTTCCAAGGTGCCGGCAGTCTCCATGTAGCGCGACAACGAGGGCCCGTCGTCGGCGTCGAGCAGGTGGCGGATCGTGGCGCTGACGGCGTGCGGGCTCGTCGGTTCGGGCCGGCGTCCCGCCGACGAGCGTGCGATTTCCTCATCGAGCGTGGTGAGGAATGCTCGCTCCAACGTCTGTCTGATCTCGATCAGCTTCAGGTCCCATTCGAGGTGTTCGGTGCCGGGCAGTCCGGCGTACTGCACCTCGTAGCACAGGTACAGGGCGAGTTGGACGTCGTCGCTACGCCCGTCGAGCAAGGCGTCGGTTCGCAACTCGGGCGCTCTGTCGTACGACTGCTCATCGGAGCCGTTCAAGATGTCCAGGACACACGCCGACATGGGCCCGCGTCCGGTTGGGAGCCTCACGACACTCATGCTCCGGCTCGTTCCGATCCGGCGGTGTCGAGCGCACCGGGCTGCGCGCTCCACGGCGTGAGGGGTTCGCGGGCCGGCCCGTCGAGCACCTCGCCGTCGACGGTGAAACGCGAGCCGTGACACGGGCAGTCCCAGGTCTGCTCGCCGGCGTTGAACGACACGATGCATCCGAGATGGGTGCATGTCGCTCCGACCGCGTGCGTCTGGCCCGCCATGTCGCACGACATCGCCACGAGCGAGGTTCCTCGCCTGACGACGACGCCAGTACCGGGTGCGAGTCGTTCGTTTGACGAGTGCAACGCTGCTGCCCGATCGCCGACGAACCGTTTGGCGACCTTCAGGCCGTTCTTCACCATGGTGCGGCCGACGGTCGGAAGGATTCGGGTTGCGTCGAGGATCTCGGCGGTCGGGTTGTCGCGCCCGTCGATGAGATCGGCGATGACGTCGGCGGCGACGAGGCTCGTGCTCATGCCCCACTTACCGAATGCAGTGGCGACGAAACGGCGGTGAGACCCGGGTGCCAAACGTCCGACGTAGGGCAGCCCGTCGACGGATTGGTAGTCGAAGGCCGACCACCGATGAGAGATGTCCATCCCGTACCGCTCGACCGCCCATCGCTCGAGGCGCTCCAGGGGCGCCGTCGAGTCGACGCCGTCGATCATGTCGTGGCCCTCGCCACCGATGATCAGGTTCGGTGTGCCGGACACTCGGCGCTGCGAGGTGGTCCGCCGTTTCGGCGGCGGCGTTGTCGGTCCTGTAGGTCGAATCGACCATCCCTCGTCGGCCGCGAGGTACATCCCTTCCGGTGCGTCAGGCACACGACCTGCCACCACGTAGGACCGCACCGGAGCCGATCGCCCGGCGATCATCGCCGGGTCGACGATGGGAAGGTGCGTGGCGAGCACCGCGTAGGCGGCGCGGATGGAGAACCCGGGGCCGACGATCGTGCAGCCGTCGCGATCCTCCTCGACGGCGGTGATGCGGATGCCCTCATAGACGCTGGCGCCGAGGGTGCGCAGTCGGGAGACGAGGCCGCGGGAGAGCAGGACGGGGTCGATGCGCAGCTGGTCCTCCAACGTGACGGCGCCGACCACCGGGAACGGCAGCTCGGTTGGAACGGTCCACGTCACCGGCAGGCCGCACGCCGTTGCTGCCTCGAACTCCTGCTCGACGAGGTGCAGATCGTGCTCGGCGCAGGTCAGCGCGGCCGCCGTCACCGCGTCGCAGTCGATGCTCAACTCGTCGATCAGCGCCCGCATGTCCTGGACGGCTCGCAGGTTGGCATGGCCGTACCGTGTCGCCGTCTCGAGGTTCTTGCCGCTCACCAACCGGTGGTAGATCGACCCTTGGAGCGCCGTCACCTTCGCCGTACTGTGCCCGGTTGTTCGCGACGCGACCGATCGCGCATCGAAGAGTGCAACACGAGCGCCACGCTCCGCCAGACGCAGAGCGGTGAGGACGCCTGCAAAGCCGCCGCCGATCACGACCGCGTCCCAGTCGGTGCCCACTTCCGGGGCGACGATCCCCGCCTCTCCCATCGGTATGGTCGAGGTCGAACCGTCGAGCCACAGAGACGGCGTCACCATGAAATCGGAACTGTTGGTCACGGCGTCGGGCCTACCCCGTGGCCGTGGTCACTCAACCGTTCCGGCTGCTCAGGGTGATCGGTGGTGCACCCGTCGAGAGGCGGCCGGCCTACAGACTGCGCGTTTCTCCTGCGCGGTCGTCGTAGGCACCTGGAGTACCGGAGAGCGCGAGGTCCACCTGGTGTGCGAGATGGCTGAGGATCTCGATGTCGGCGTCGCGGATACCGCTGGCCTGAGTGACGACGAGTTGGGCGGCACGGCGGACCTCGCATCGCTGCTCGTCGTCGTGGCTTGCGTAGGCGACGTCGCGCAGCATCCGCAGCATCGCCGCAAGGACCGACGGTTCGGATTCGCCGAACCGACGGAGCTGTCCGCACGTCAGGTCGAGGTAGTACCGCAGGTCGCGGTCGGGGACGACGGCGCGTGGAACGCCGTCGACGTCTTCGTGCACCGTCGGTCCCAGGCGTCGCCGCAGGAGACGCACGAGCAACGCACCCATGTGTCCGACGGCATGCGCCGCGGTGACCGGGTCATTGATCGAGGGCGACATGGCCTTCACGGCGATGTCTTCGAGCTGGCGGAATCCGAACGCAACATCCTGATCGTTCGTTCGCTCGTATCCGATCGTGACGGCGCGTCGGACGTCGGCGGTGATGTCGCCGGGCCCCCAGACGGTGGCGACAGGTGTTCCCTCGATCACCTGGTCGCCCGCCCGGACACCGACGCACACGAAGACATCATGCGACCGTGCCGCCTCGACGAGCACCTGCACGTCGATTGCCTGCACGAACCCGCTGCGGTCCGCCGTCACGACGGCCCGTGGGTCGTCGAGCGTGTCCGGCATGGGAGGCGACGGCTCGTCGTCTGGCGGATGGAACAGTTCGATGGCGGTGACAGTGTCGTCATGCACGTTCAGCATCATGGTGTCGACGCGAACGGCCCGGAGCATGTGGGTGATGAAGCCCAGGATCGCCACGAACGAAGCAGCACCCAGCAGGAACGATCCAATCATCGAAAGCGCTGGCGCTGCTTCGTCGCCGTCCAGCAGCAGCAGCGCAGCGGACGAAAAGGTGAACGACGCAGTCAGCACACACAACACGAGTTTCGTGACCGGATCCCGAGCGAACTCCCGCAACAGGCGCGGTGAGAATTGTTGCGACGCCATCTGCAACGCCAACAGCGTCACGCTGAAGGTCAGTGTGGTCGCTGCCATCACCGCCGTGGCGGTGAGTTGGAACATCGCGCGCGCTGCGTCCTGGTCGCCGATCGCCGACAATCCGACAACGGCGTCGGTCTCGACCCTCACCGAACCG
>JBGTIA010000284.1:0-2273 GCA_041745835.1 Ilumatobacteraceae bacterium
GGGATGGTGGGACGGCCAGCACGTCCGCGTGGTGCATGGTCCCGGCTCGGCGACCTTGCGGCTCGTTCCGGGTTCGACGCTGTCGCTCCTGGCTCTGCACGGTCCGTGCGTGCGCGTCACGCTGTCGGGAGCCCGATGGCAGCTCGATCACTTCACCCTCGAGCCGTTGGTGGGCATGGGCGTGAGCAACGAGGTGCCCGACGTCGCCTCCGAATCGGCGGAGATCGAGGTGACGCTCGCAGGCGGCGTCCTCACCATCTTCGACGACCCCGTCCCCGAGCCCCCCGACGACCCCCGAGCGATGAGCGAGAAGCCGGCATCCGGGCGGTTCGCTCATCGCAACGGTCCCGAGGCCACGGACACACCCGAGCGATGAGCAAACCGACCGTATCCGGGCGGTTCGCTCATCGCTGGGGGTGTCGTGGTTGGGTGCATCGCAGTGCACTGGCCGTGACGTTCGCCGTCGTGCTCGCGGCCTGCGGGAGCGGCGGTGCGGGTGGCGGCTCCGCAACGTTGTCAGACCCGCGAGCCACTGCCGACACGATCACGCTCGTCACGTACGACTCGTTCCCCGAGGCCGACACCTCGCTCAACGATGCGTTGGCGGAGTTCACCGCGGAGTCCGGCATCGACGTGGAGATCCTCGTCGCGGGCGATGCGGGCACGATGCTGTCGAAGGCGTCGCTCACCGCCGGGAACCCCGAGGGTGACGTGATGTGGGGGATCGACAACACGCTGCTGTCGCGAGCGATCGCCGACGACGTCTTCGAGCCTCACCTCGCCACGCCGATCGCGGATTCCACGGTCGAGATCGCGCAGGAGTTCCTCGACCTGGTACCCGACGGCGAGGCGACACCCGTGGACTTCGGCGACGTGTGCGTGAACTACGACATCGGTTGGTACTCCGAGCGCGACCTCGATCCGCCGTCCACGTTCGCCGACCTCGTCGATCCTGCCTACGCCGGCCAACTGGTGGTCCAGAACCCGGCAACCTCGTCGCCCGGCCTGGCGTTCCTGCTCGCCACGATCCACGAGTACGGCCTCGAAGGCTGGCAGGACTATTGGAGCCGCCTCGGCGAGAACGGCGTCGAGGTCGTCGACGGCTGGACCCAGGCGTACTACGAACGGTTCACGTGGGCGGGCGGTGGTCCGACGCCGATGGTGGTCAGCTACGGATCGAGCCCGCCGGCCGAGGTGATCTTCGCGGACCCGCCGCGCAGCGACGCTCCGACCGGCGTGATCGAGGACACGTGCCTGCGTCAGGTGGAGTTCGCCGGCGTGTTGCGCGGCACCGAGTCACCCGAGGCCGCCCGCGCGCTCGTCGACTTCCTCGTGTCCGAGCGGTTCCAGCGCGAACTCGCCTTGAACCTCTTCGTCTACCCGACCAACCAGGCCGTGGAGCTCCCGCCCGAGTTCATCGAGTTCGCAGTCGTGCCGGAGGCGTCGCGGTCGCTCGATCCGGCCCTGCTCGACGCAGAGCGCTCGACGTGGATCGATGAATGGACCGAGCTGGTGCTCGGGTGAACCGACTGCCCCGGTGGCTGCTCGTCGCGCTCGCGATCGGGCCGACACTGGGGCTGGCGGTGTTCTACGCGTGGCCGTTCGTCACGCTGATGGTCGAAGCGGTGACGACCACCGCGGTCACCGACACGTTCGGGCGCACATCGACGTGGGAGGTCGTCTGGTTCACCGCGTGGCAGGCGGTCGTGTCGACCGCGGTGACCATCGTCGTGGGATTGACACCCGCGTACGTCTTGGCGCGCTTCGACTTCCTCGGCCGCACCGTGCTGATCGGGCTCCTCACGGCGATGTTCGTCCTGCCCACCGTGGTGATGGGTGCGGCCTTCCTCGCGTTGCTGCCCGACGCACTCGACCGCACGGTGTGGGCGGTGATCGGCGCCCACGTCGTGTTCAACCTGGCGGTCGTGGTGCGCGTGGTCGGGTCGCTGTGGGGACACCTCCCCACCGACATGGAAGCGGCGGCCGCCACGCTGGGCGCGTCGCGCTGGAAGGTCGCGACACAGATCTCGCTGCCGCTCGTCCGACCGGCGCTGACCGCGGCTGGCACGATCGTGTTCCTGTTCACGTTCACGTCCTACGGGGTGATCCGCATCCTCGGCGCTCCCGGTACCCGCACGATCGAGGTCGAGGTGTGGCGGCGGGCGACGCAGCTCGGCGACATCGGCGGTGCAGCCGTCCTGGCGTTGCTCCAGCTCGTGGCGCTGGTCGCCATCGTGTCGTGGTCGACCGTTGCGCAGCGTCGCCATGCTCGT
>JBGTIA010000285.1:0-3960 GCA_041745835.1 Ilumatobacteraceae bacterium
TGCCCGAACCTCGTCGGCTGTGGCAGCGAACACCGGGCCCGAGCCCGTGGTCGTCCGGTCGAGCATCGCATCGTGGATGATGATCGGATGGCCATCTGCCGTCAGTTGGACGTCGAACTCGAAGCCGTTTGCGCCGAGATCAAGCGCACGTACGAACGCAGTCATGGTGTTCTCCGGAGACTCGTGCGAGGCGCCTCGATGTCCGATCACCGTCACCTGCCGTCGAGCCATCCCGACAGGGTGACACGTCAGACACTGCAAGGGTGTGCGAACGACGGTTTCCTCACGCCGGGCTGACGACAAGGAAGATCGGTCGGCGAATGCTCCGCTACGACGAGTGTCCGGCAAACGACGCTGGGATTGAGTTCAATCGGTCACGCAAAAAGGCGCGTCCTACCGGCGCTGTCGGACCGAGATCGCACCTAGCATCGCTTCGTGTCAGGGCATGCCCACTGGAATCTGAACATCCACTATCAACCGGGTGGTCCTGGATGCGATTCCCGCCGGAGCAGTGACCGCGTTCGATGTGGGGAGCGGTAACGGTCTGTTGTCGTTCGAGCTCGCCGGCAGAGGCCTCGAGGTCACGGGAGTCGACTCAGACGTTGCCAGCGTGGAACGGGCCATGAGGGATCCCGCGTGCTCAGCTCGAACGAGCTTCATCGCGGCCGACGTGTTCACCCATCCATTCGCGCCGGCGTCGTTCGATCTCGTGACCTCGAACGCGATGCTCCACCACGTCGACGCCGAACCTGGTCTTCGTCGAATGCGCGAGCTCGTCCGACCCGGCGGCGTGGTGGCGATTGTCGGGTTCGCCATGCCGTCTGATCCTCTGGATCGGGCCCTCATCACCGCCGGGTTCGTCTACGCGTCGAGCCGGAAGCTCACTGGCCGATACTGGGAGCACGACGCCCCGAAGACCTGGCCCGCCACCCTGCTCGATCGACGAAATGCGATCTCTTGCCGAGCGCGAACTCCCCGGCGCCCGCTTCCCGCAGACGCATGGCCCACCGCTATTCCATCGTCTGGCACGCACCAGCGTCGGCCGGTACTGCCACCCGGAGCTGACCGCCTGACTGGCGGCTGGGTGACGACGATTACGAGGCGCGGGACTTGGGCCGCATTGCAGCGCGAGTTTCCGCGGCGCCGTCTGGTTACCGGGCGTGTGTTATCGAGTGCCCTCGCCCGGGACGTAGCTGGGAGTCAGCGGCCGATCGGTCGGTCGAGACACGTCGTTCTGACGACGTCGGAGACCTGGATTCTCACGCTCAGAGCCGATGGGCGCGTCGCTCAGACGCGCTCGAGAGCCCGCTGCGGACCGGGCGGCAGTTGCACGTCGATGCCGTCGCCGACTCGGACGACTCCTCCAAGCACGACGACACCCATGATTCCCGCCCGGAGGATCAACGCCCCCTCTCCGTCTCGGTAGCTGACCTGTTTCAGCAGGCCGGGTCGGAAAGCTTCGATCTGCGTGCACGGGTTGCGCAGACCAGTCACCGCAATGAGGGCCGTGTCACCGAGGCGAATCACTGATCCGACAGCCAGGTCGTGCACTGCGACTCCCTTGGTCGTGACGTTCTCTCCCAGATCGCCCGGCGACACTTGGTGCCCGGCGGCGGCCAGCACTTCGAACAGCTCGGCAGCGATGAGGTGAACCTGTCGGAGGTTGGGCTGGGCGGGGTCAGCAGCGATTCGCGAGCGGTGCTGCACAAGAGGCCCAGCATGTGCGTCTCCGGCAACACCGACCCCTGCGATCAACTCGACCTCGCGCACGTCGGGCTTCGAGAAGCTGTGTCGTTCGCTGACGTGGAGTGCTACGACCGATCCCATCGCCCAATCATTGCCTGGTCTGGTTGACGATCAGCCCGTCGCCTGTGGCCGCACTGCTGTGTCGCAATCGGCTTCTAAGGTCTCGGTGTCAACCGAACCGAGGGCGTGGAGATCACGATGTGACGCAGATCGACCTGACTGAACTCGACGCAACCGCTCTGGCACAGCGGGTGCGTTCACGCGCTGTCACCGCTCGACAGTTGGTCGAGGCCACCCTTGCGCGCATCGAGGATGTCGAGCCGACGGTCAATGCCTTCCGGGTCGTCATGGCGCAGAGCGCGCTGTCGGACGCCGAGCGGATCGATTCGCTGTCCGACGAGGAGCTTGCAGTGTTGCCGCTCGCTGGCGTGCCAGTCGCGATCAAGGACGACATCGACGTGTCGGGCGAGTCCACGATGTGGGGATCAGCGATCGATCGTGGCGAAGCCAGCCGTGACGCCGAGTGTGTCGAACGATTGCGCTCGGCCGGTTCGATCATCATCGGCAAGACCAACGTCCCCGAGCTCACGCTGTGGCCATGGACCGCATCGGAACGGTGGGGTCAGACCCGCAACCCTTGGAACCTCGACCGCACACCGGGCGGATCTTCGGGTGGTTCTGCCGCCGCCGTCTGCACCGGCATGGCGACGATGGCGCTCGGCAGCGACGGGGGCGGATCGATTCGATATCCCGCGGGCCTGACGGGCCTCGTCGGTGTCAAACCTCAACGCGACCGCGTGCCGCTCGGTCCCGAACACGCCTCCGGTTGGCACGGGCTGGTGGCGCTCGGGCCTCTCACCCGGTCCGTTCGTGATGCCGCCCTGTTCCTCGACATCGTGTCGAACCCCACGACGAACTCGATGTCGTTTTGTGACGCCATCGACCTGCCCATGGCGTCGCTGCGGATTGCGGTGGCGACGAACACGCCGCCCGGCACCCAGGTTTCATTGTCGGCGGCGCGGCGCAGGAACGTCCACGACGCTGCCGACCTACTTGCCGGGCTTGGTCACGCCATCGTCGAATTCGAGATCGACTACGGCATCGCATCATTGTGGAACTCCACCGTCCGGCTGCTCCGAGGAGTTCACGTTGACGTCGCATGCTTTCCAGATCGAGACCACCTCGAGCCCCGCACACGGGCCGTCGCCCGGCTCGGTCACCTCTTTCCTGGTCGAACGCTCCGTCGGGCACTCGCTCGTCAGGAGCACATCGCCGCCTCGATCAACCAGGTCTTCGACATCGCCGACGTCGTGCTCACACCCTTGTGCGAGTCGCCCGCGCCCAGCCTCGACGAGTGCCCCACCGGCGGGGCCCTGCGCTCGCTCCGCAAGGCAAACACATCTGCCTGGCTCGTCCCATGGAACACCATTGGACAGCCAGCACTCACGGTGCCAACAGGAATCGACGACGACAAGCTGCCCACGGCAATCCACCTCGCTGGACGCCCCAGCGACGAAGCCGTACTCCTCTCGCTTGCCGCCCAGATCGAGACCGCCCGACCATTCCCTCGATGGTCGACCCCCACGAGCTGGTGACGACCTCGATTGCAATTCACCCGCTCGAGTGGAAACAGCCCACCTGACTCGGGCTGGCCGAAACTGCCGACGAAGCCTCGCGAGCTCGTCTAACGCGACCGACTCACGATCACGCCCGGCCACGTCGCGGCCGGGTCGGGGATTATCTCGCGTCACGGTTGGGCCGAACTCAGTCACCGTCCGAGATGACGTCTCTGTGATTAGGCGTGCTAATACCGGGCTTGGTTTCAGGTGGTCTGTGCAACAGTCGGGGTGAGCTGATGGTTCATTCTGATCGTGGAGGTTCTGATGCCCCGGATGACGTCTTCAACATGGGTGTCTCTCTCGTTCAGAAGGGTGGCACGTTGGAGACGGCCTCCCCGCCGGCGGCCTTCGCGACCGCTGCTGAGGTGATGCGATCTGCGGTTCGATTGTTCCGTTCGACGTGGCGCTTGAGGCCCTCGAGCAGTTCGCTCATTCCGGCTCGGTAGGTGCGTCGGACGGCGACGGCGTTGAGGATCCGTCCGAGCGGGCCGTACTTGAGAGTGTAGGTAGGGCTGACGGTCAGCTCGGTGCGGGCGTGCTGTCCGCTGTCGGTGAGGGTGAACGCGATGTCGGCGGTCTTGAACGGGAGCGTCGA
>JBGTIA010000286.1:0-4780 GCA_041745835.1 Ilumatobacteraceae bacterium
GAACTTCGCCCCCGTCGCGGTCGCTGCCGGCTTCCACGCTGCCGACGCCGTGCCGATGCGACTCCGCGACAACATCATCGGTGCCCTCAACCTGTTCTCCACGGCCCCCGGATCACTCACCGACACAGATCTGGTCGTTGCGCGAGCGCTCGCCGACATCGCGACCATTGCGATCTTGCAACAACGTCGGATCTTCGACGCCGACACCGTAAACGACCAACTCAACCACGCTCTCACCAGCCGCATCAGCATCGAACAAGCCAAAGGCATCGTCGCCGAACGAGCACACCTCGACATGCCCGACGCGTTCGACCGGCTCCGCACATTCGCACGCAGCCACAATCGGCGCTTGCACGACGTCGCCAACGACATCATCGACGGAACCCTCCACATCAGCAGCGACCAAGCCACACAGCCGTAGCGCATCTTGCCCGCTGACGGCCCACCCGGTCAGATCAGCCGCCGCGACTACCGGCGTCGGGCTGGAGACGATCATGGCCTGGGGGCACGACTGCGCTTGCGGGCTGGGGCGCGAAAGCGGTTGAGGCTGCCATACTGGGACTCGTCACGTGCTCTGGATCTGGTCCTCGTCTTCGTTGAGCACACGTCGCTACCGGGTACGGAGGTTGTGGTGTTGAACGAGGATCGGCGTCGACAGCTTCTGGTGTCGATCGTGCCCGACGATGGGCGCACGGCTGGTCTTGTCGAATTGTGCACCGCTGGGGTCGAACTCGTCGAGGTGAGCGGCGCCGGCATCATGTTGATGACCGGCGACGAACCCCAAGCCGCGTTGTATGCCACGAACCCGGTGAGTGAGTTGATCGAGGAGTTGCAGTTCACATACGGCGAGGGGCCGTGCATCGACGCCCACAACCACGGTGTGCCGGTCGCCGAAGCAGACCTCGCAGACCCCGTGGTCCAGCGTTGGGCAGCGTTCAGCCGTGGCGCAGTTGCGGGAGGAGTGCGGGCGGTGTTCGGGTTCCCGATCCAAGTCGGCTCGGTCCGTCTCGGTGCACTGAATCTGTATCGCAATGTTGCTGGTCCGTTGACCGCGACCCAGCACGCTGACGCTCTCGTCGTGGCTGACTCGTCGGCGCGTACCATCATCGCGACCCAGATCGATGCGGCCCCTGGTGCTCTGGGTGCCGAACTCGAGGCGGGCACAGCGCTGCGACTCGTTGTGCATCAAGCGACCGGGATGGTCGCTGTGCAACTCGGCGTGGGTGTGACCGAGGCTCTGGTGCGGTTGCGGGCGTTTGCGTTCGCTCAGAGTCGGCTCGTCGCCGACGTCGCCGCAGACGTCGTGGCGCGCCGGGTACGTCTGACCAACGACGACACGCCGCATTCATGATCGTCCACTCGCAGGATCGTGACCGAATGCCAACTGCACCGCCGCCGAGAGGACGTCGGCACTGAACGCGACCATCCCGCGTACGCTCGGAAGCGCATGTACGACCCGGTGAAGGACGGCGTTGCGAAGACCGTCGAGTCGGTGATCTACGTCGAGGCCCGACCGCCGGCGGCGCTCGGGCATCTTGTGCACTGCTTCTGGGAGTTACGGACCGAGAGCGACCTCGCCGATGACTTCACGCTGCACGCCATGCCCGACGCCTGCGTCAACCTGATGTTCGACCAGCGCGACCCTCGCATCGCCGGAGTGACCCAGCTCCACACAACCCACACGACTCTCGATCTCGGCCGATCGTTCCACTACGCGGGAATCCAGTTCTTTCCCGGGGTGTGGCGCGGTGACCCCGAAGCATCGGTCGATCACTACATAGGTGAGCCGTACGAAGGTGACCTGCCACTCGTCGAGGTGAGCAGGGCAGCGGCCGATTTCGACTTCGAGGGCAAGGCAACGGTGTTCAGCGAATTCATCGAGACCCTTCTGGACGCCGGCCTGATCGCCCCGAACCCGGTGACCGCAGCCATCCTCACGAATCTCGACGAGATCCACAGCGTCGGCGACATGGCCAATGTGGCCCATTTGTCGGCCCGCCAACTCCAGCGGACGTTGAAAGCGACAACCGGCTTCTCACCACACGATCTGTTGAAGGTGCTGCGGCTGCAACGCTCGTTCCGACAGGACTACCTGCTGGCGTTCGCCGACCAGTCCCACTTCACACACTCGTTCCGGCAGCTGACCGGCTACACACCCGGCCAGTTCGAGGAGACGTTCGATGTCTGATATCTACAATCCGTCGCCGAGCCGTTGCGCTTGAGTTGTCCCCGAAGGCAACCGGCCTTCGTACCTGTTGAAAGGACAACACTCATGCGCAAGATCGGTTGGTTCGACATCTACGTCGAGGACATGGAACGGGCGCAAGCCTTCTACGAGACGGTGCTCGACACCACACTGTCACCGATGGACGACCCGAACGACCCGACGGCACAGATGCGAGCATTCGGCGACGACTTCACGTCCCACGGCGCTGGCGGCGCGCTGGTCAAGCTCGAGTACGCCGGCCCGGGCCCGGGCGGCTCGATGGTCTACGTCTCGTGCGACGACTGCGCTGTGGAGCAGGCTCGTGTGCCTGCAGCCGGAGGCTCGATCGTGCGGCCGAAATTCTCGATCGGTGACCACGGCAACGTCTCGATCATCACCGACACCGAAGGCAACATGATCGGCCTCCATTCCACGACGGCATAGAGGCGAAACCGCAGCAATCACGGGGGCCACGGTACCGATGGGTGGGTTCACCCACTGCTCTTGGCCTCGACCCCTGTAGCGCATCCGGTCTGCTCCTGACTCAGCCGCCAGGTCGATCTTGATCCGGCTCATCGATACTCACAGCGAGGTGATCCCGGTGCGATTTCTCGCTCGATGTCAGACGGTGACGAGCCGAACCGATGCGCCGAGCGTTTGAAGCAGGTGTCTGAGATCGTTTGGGTCGGACGTGATGAGGGCGACTGCGCTGCCCCTTGCCCGGGCGGCTGCGATCACCGCCACGGACGCGTCGATGATGTCAGCGGTGCCAGCGTGTCCGCACAGCAGCCCCGTGGCCCGTGCGAGCGGTCCGTCGAGCGGTACCTCGTCGCAGTGTGCGAGTGCCTGCGCGAGGAGCGCTTGGCGGCTCCCATCACGCCACGCTTGCGCAATCACGCCCGCTGGTACCGAAACCTCAGCGGAGTCATCGGCTGCGTTGCGCAGCATCGCCCAGACCGAGCGGTCGTTGCGATCCAGCGCGATCAGCGCACCAGCGTCGAGTACGAGTGTGGTCATCCGTCCACGAGTGCGCGAGCGGCAGCGAGCTCGTCATCGCTGAAGGCGCCGTGCTCGTGTTCCCAGGCCGCAACGACGTCACGAAGTCCGCGATTGGCGAGTTGGCGGCGAGCAGCGTCGGCGAGCCAAGCGGAGACGTTCTGCTCGTCAGCGTCTGCAGCCTCGCGGACGGCGATCGCAAGTTCTGATTCCAGCGACACGGTGAGTCGTTCGACGGTCATGGCGTGATCATACTTCGTCATACTACGCAGTGCCACATATCGCCGACGTATTCACCGTCACCGACGAGACACTCGCTCGTAGGTGTACTCCCGCCCGACTTCGACTCCGTGCTCATAGGGATCACCGGCCACGTCAACGCCTTCATTGCTCTCACATCCGGTGAGTAGAGCCACTCCGCCCGCGAGCAGGCCAGGCAGCACACCTTTCGTCCATCACTTGAATCTGATAATCTGATTCCATGTCCGAAGTCACGGCAACCGAAGCCGCTCGACGGTTCGCCGACCTCCTCGACGCGGTCGAGCACGACGGCGAGCGCTATACCATCACACGCCGCGGCAAGGTCGTCGCTCACATCGAACCAGTCACGCGCGGCCGAGGGAACGACGCCAAGGCGCTTCTTCGACGGCACCGACCCGATGCCGAGTGGACTCACGACCTCGACACGGTCCGCGACTTGCTCGAGGTCGAAACTCGACCGTGACGCTGCTCCTTCTCGACACCACATTCCTCATCGATGCCGAGCGAGGCACCGATGACCTCGACCACCTCATCGCAGACGAGGACGACGTCGCGATCGCAGCGATCACTCTCGCCGAACTCACCGTTGGGGTCCAACTCGCAACGACGCGCCAGCGGCCACGCCGCCAGTCGTACGTCAACGAGATCGCGGCCTCGATCCCGATCCTGCCGTACGACGAGACGGTCGCCAACCATCACGCGACCCTGCTCGTCGCGGTGCGCCGAGCAGGTCGACCCCGCGGCGCTCACGACCTCATCATCGCTGCCACCGCCGCCGCTGCCGGACGCACCGTCGTCAGCGCCGACCGACGCGCCTTCGACGGGTTGCCAGGCGTCCGGGCCGTCGACCATCGCCACCCATGAAGCGAGCCCGGTTGGCTGCATGCCTTCTCGTGGCGGGCTGCACCGGCTGGTTCGGTGATGAAACACCAGGCCCGCCCAGTTCGAGAAACGTGTCAGCGCCATGTGAGCCCGCTCCGTCATCCGGTGTACACGGGAGTTACGTAACTGGCTGCACGGTCTGGCTGCACGGTCGTCGTGCCTACAACGTGCCTAGAACAGAACACAACAGACGGCATCAGAACACATCAGTGCATCGACTCATGCACTCGCATTTCTCTTCGTCTACCAGGGGAAACGCCGCCTGTGCAGGCACTTCGGCACAATCCGCCTTTTAGCTTCCCAAGCTGAATACGGGGGTTCGATTCCCCTCATCCGCTCTCGCGAACTACCAGGTCAAACCGTATATATCGGCGATTGTCGATACGATAGCGTGCCTAGTTCGTGCCTAGAACGCTTGTGAAATCGGGCCGATGC
>JBGTIA010000287.1:0-2935 GCA_041745835.1 Ilumatobacteraceae bacterium
GGCGTGCTGCTGGGCGCGGCCGCAGCGGCGAGGGGGGCGGGCGGTGACCTCGAGGTGGTCTGCACGCGAGCGGCGCTCTGCGAGCGTCTGCAATTGACCGGCTTCGATCGGGCGGTACGAGTCCGCACGTCGATCACATGACGGCGCCAGAGGACACCCGGGCGACGGTCTGGGTACTCGGCGACCAACTCAACCGCGACATCGGCGCACTGCGCGACGCCACCCCCGACTCGCACATCGTCCTGATGGTCGAGAGCGCTGCGAAGCTCGATGGCAAGCGGTGGCATCGTCAGCGCGCCCACTTCGTCATCGCCTCGATGCGCCGATTCGCGAGCGAACTGCGTGAGGCGGGCTTCGACGTCGACTATCGGATGGCCGACTCGCTCCGGTCAGGACACGCCGACCATGTCGCTGCCCACTCGCCCACTGAGGTGATCGCCACCGAGCCGGCGAGCTGGGACGGGCTCGAACTGCTGCGCGACCTCGACGTCACCATCGTGAGGTCGAACCAGTTCCTCTGCCACTACGACGACTTCGCCGCCTGGGCCGCGGGTCGACGGCAGCTCAAGATGGAGGACTTCTACCGTTGGCAGCGCCGCCGGCTCGGCTACCTCCTGGACGGCGACGAGCCGGCGGCCGGTCGCTGGAACTTCGACGACGAGAACCGGCAGCGCCCGCCGAAGACGGGATCGCCCTGGCCGGAGCCGCAGCAGTCACGTCTCGACGACCTCGACCGGGCAGTGCTCGACGACCTCCCCGGCGACTGCTGGGGGAACGATCCCGACGGCACCTGGGCGACGACGCGGCGAGGCGCGCTGTCACGCCTCCGGCACTTCGTCGACGAGGTCCTGCCGATGTTCGGTCCCCACGAGGATGCGATGGTCGAGCGCTCGTGGCACCTCGCCCACTCGGTCCTGTCGCCGTATCTCAACATCGGACTGCTGCTGCCCGGCGAGGTCTGCGACGCCGTGCAGAACGCCTACGACGAAGGTCGGGTCCCGATCGCGTCGGCGGAAGGTTTCATCCGCCAGGTCATCGGCTGGCGCGAGTACGTGTGGGGCGTCTACTGGCTGTGGATGCCCGACTATCGCGGTCTCAATGCGCTGAGCGCCGATCGCCCGGTGCCGCCAGTGTTCCGTGGCGACGCGAACACCGACATGAACTGCGTTCGCAACTGCATGTCGACGCTGCACGACCGCGCCTACAACCACCACATCCAGCGACTGATGGTGCTCGGCAACCTTGCCCTGCTGCACGGGGTCGACCCGTGGGAGATGACCGAGTGGATGTGGTCGAGCTTCATCGACGGCGCCGAATGGGTGATGCTGCCGAACATGATCGGGATGAGTCAGTGGGCCGACGGCGGCATGATGGCCACCAAGCCCTACGCAGCCGGCGGCAACTACATCGACACGATGAGCGACTACTGCCGGAGCTGTCGCTACGACCGCAAGCAACGCGTCGGCGACAATGCCTGTCCCTTCACGACGCTCTACTGGGACTTCCTTGCACGACATCACGAGTTGTTGGTCAAGAACCCCCGCGTCGCTCGGCAGGTGCGGGCCTCCGAGCGGCTCTCGGATCTGCCGGCCGTACGCGAACGCGCGGTCGAGGTGCGGCGCCGGCTCGACGACGGCACGCTGTGACGGTGAACGATCCAGCGACCGCTCCCGACGACCCGATCTTCCACCTGGCCCTGCCCGAGGACTGGGCCGCCGCGTTCGCCATCGGCGAGTACCGGATGTCGACGCGCGGTGTCACGCTCGAGCAGGAGGGCTTCATCCACTGCTCGACACGAGCGCAGACACAGGGCACGGCGAACCGGTTCTACGGCGACCTCGACCAGCTCATCGTGCTGACGATCGACCCACGGCTCGTGCCGTCACCGATTCACTGGGAGCCACCAGCGCCCGGCGTCGACACGTTGTTCCCCCACATCTACGGCCCGCTCCCGATCGGCGCGGTCAACCTCGCGACCCACTGGCGCCGCATCGACGATGCCGCCTGGTCGATCGACACGATCTGACCCGCCCACCGCGCAGGACGCGGCTCACCAGTGGCTGGTGCCGGGGGCGCCCTTGAACGGGCCGGTCACGTTGGCGGTGACCCAGCCGCCGTAGAAACTGCCCTCGTTGCTGGTGACGCGCTCGTCGTCGATCCAGCACTCGTCCGCCTTCTGGGCGTAGAACGCCCAGTGGCCTCGGATCACCTCGAACGCGCCGGTCGGCGACGGGTAGGTCCAGCCTGCGTCGGTCACCCGGCGGTCCTCCACCACGAGGTCGGCGTACTCGGCGACACCCTTCCACTCGCACAACGTCCGGCGTTCCGAACGCACCAGCCGATCGACGTCGACGAATTCGGCGGGCACGTAGTAGGCCGGTGGCTGGCTCGTCTCCAGGACGCGCATCGCCTCCGGAGCGTCGACGATCGTTGCGCCTGCGTGCATCACGCGAACGCGCCACTCGACCCGTTCCACCCGCGGCGGACGTGGAAAGTCCCAGACGGACTCGACCGGTTTGCCGTTCACCGCGATCTCCATCACGTACACGATGTGCCAGGCACATCGTGTACGTCGACTCGTGCTCAGAGTTCGTCGAACTCCGACTCCTCCGGCGGGCGGGTGCGACCGCCCGCGCGTTTGTCGCCCGCCTTGTCGTGCGCCCGCTGCTCCTCCTCCAACGCTGCTTCCTCCTCGATCAGCCGTTCCAGGCTGTGCAGCCGAATCGGGTCGAGCTCGCCGGCGGCGATCGCTGTCTGCACCGCACAGCCGGGTTCCTGGTCATGCTTGCAGTCGCGGAATCGGCAGTCGTCCA
Source organism: Ilumatobacteraceae bacterium (assembly GCA_041745835.1). Lineage (GTDB taxonomy): Bacteria > Actinomycetota > Acidimicrobiia > Acidimicrobiales > Ilumatobacteraceae > Sva-07. The sequence goes on from JBGTIA010000287.1 coordinate 2,814, forward strand.
TTAGGTCGAACACGTCGGCGAACGCACGCTCGATGCCGTTGCCGGACAGCCACAGGCTGAGTGCCCTGACGCCCGGGGTGTCGATCAGCCAGCCCTCGGCGGGCAGCGGGACGAGTTCGGCG
>JBGTIA010000288.1:0-3747 GCA_041745835.1 Ilumatobacteraceae bacterium
CTGTCCGGCGCCGATCCCGAACGCCTGCAGGTCCTTGGCGTAGACGATCGCATTGCTGCTGACCGCTGCGCAGACCTGCCACGCGAACTCGAGGTCGGCCCACTGCGCTTCGCTCGGTTGCGCTGCCGTGACCACGCGCCAGTCCTCGGTACGGCCGGCGACCGGATCGGGCTGCTGCACGAGGAGACCGCCGTCGACCGGGCGCACGTCGAACGGCAGCGGCGACGCCGCATTGGCCGACATCACGCGCAGGTTCTTCTTCACCGCGAGGATCTCGAGCGCGTCCGGTTCGAAGTCGGGTGCGATCACCACTTCGGTGAACACGTCACCGAGGGCGGTCGCCATCTCGGCCGTGATCGTGCGGTTCGCTGCGACGATCCCACCGAAGGCGCTGACCGGATCGCACGCATTCGCACGGATGTAGGCCTCGGTGACGTCGTCGGCCACTGCGACACCGCAGGGGTTGGCGTGCTTGACCACGACCACGGCAGGCGCCTCGAAGCGGTGCACGAGCCGCCAGGCCGCCTCGGTGTCGAAGACGTTGAGGTAGCTGAGTTCCTTGCCGCCGTGCTGTGTCATCGAGTCCCACCAGCTCGTCGCGCCGGCCTGCCGGTAGCGGGCGCCCTGCTGGTGCGGGTTCTCGCCGTAGCGCAACGGCTGTGCGAGCTCGAGTGCGAGATGGATCGATGACGGGAGCGCGACATCGTCGCTCTCCGTCGGCGCGGACTCGTCGAACCAGGTGACGATCGCAGCGTCATACGCCGCAGTGTGGGCGAACGCTGTGCGTGCGAGGCGTCGCCGGGTCGCGTCGCCGAGCACGCCGGCGCTCTGCAGCTCGTCGAGGACGGGTTCGTAGTCGGCGGGGTCGACCAGGACGCCGACGTGGGCGTGGTTCTTGGCCGCCGCACGCACCATCGCCGGGCCGCCGATGTCGATGAGCCCGATGCCCGGGTCCGACGAGAAGGGATAGAGATTGACCACCACGAGGTCGATCGGCTCGATGCCGTGGTGTGCCATGTCGGCCACGTGTTCGCCATCAGTGGGGTCGGCGAGGATGCCGCCATGGATCTTCGGGTGCAGCGTGACCACTCGGTGGCCGAGGATCGCGGGAAGCCCCGTCAACTCGGCGACGTCGGTCACCGGGATGTCGGCCTCCGCGATCGCTCGAGCAGTTCCACCGCTCGACACGAGCGACCAGCCGAGTCGATGCAGCGACTGGGCGAACTCGACGATTCCGGACTTGTCGTAGACGGAGAGCAGCGCGGTGGGCACCAGCGAGACCGTAGTCAACACGGCCACGCGACAGCACATGACCACTCGGGAGTGCGCGATCGACTTCGAGGCGCGCACTACGGTGCTCTGCGGGGGCTCGACGTCACCAGAGAGAACGAAGGGGATTCACACCATGGACTTCAGTAAATTCAAGACATCCGACTGGCTGATGATCGGAGGCGGAGCGGCGATGCTCATCTTCGGCTTCGTCCTCGACTGGACCTCGGTCGACACCGGCTTCGGTTCCGCGAGCGGTGACGGTCCGTTCGACTACTTCTTCACCGGCGGACTCGCCTGGCTGCTCGTGGTTGCGGTTGGTGTGCTCGCTCTGCTCCATGCGATGGGCAAACTTCCGACCGACCAACCCTGGCCCCTGATCTTCCTCGCTGCCACCGGACTGGCAGTGATCCTCATGTTGCTGCGCATCATTCTCGGCGCACGCTTCGACTTCGCCGATCGCGGCGTCGGCATGTACGGCGCCTTCGTCTGGGCTGCCATTGCGGCCGCCGGCGCGTACCTCAACTTCCAGGCATCGGGCGGCAACATCAAGGACTTGACCGACGTCGACAAGCTCAAGTCGAGCTTCGCCAAGAACGACAGCGACGAGATGCCCCCGCCGCCCCCGCCGGCTTCCCCCGCACCGCCCGCCAGCTGACGCTGCGTTCTCGTGAACTCGTAGCGAAATAGTTCCGCAACGAGTTCACGAGAACGCCACCGCGAAGGCAGCCGTCAGAAGGCGGCGACGATGTCGGCCATCAGCTCGCCGGCCTCGGTCGGGTTCAGCCCGACCTTGACGCCTGCGGCGGCCAGCGCGTCCATCTTGCCCTGGGCCGTTCCCTTGCCGCCCGAGACGATGGCGCCGGCGTGGCCCATCTTCGTGACGTACGGCGCCGTGACCCCTGCGATGTAGGCGCTCATCGGCTTGGTTACGTTGGCCTGGATGTACTCCGCGGCCTCTTCCTCGGCCGAGCCGCCGATCTCGCCGATCATCATGATCGCGTGTGTCTCGGGATCCGCCTGGAACTCGGCGAGGCAGTCGATGAAGTTCGTGCCGGGCACGGGATCGCCCCCGATTCCGACACAGGTCGATACGCCGATCCCCTTCTGCTTGAGTTCGTAGAGGGCCTGGTACGTGAGGGTGCCGGAACGACTCACGATCCCGACATTCGGGCCATCGGCCGACGGCACCTGGGCGATCTCGCCCGCCGTGATGCCGATGTTGCACTTTCCAGGGCTGATGATGCCTGGGCAGTTCGGTCCGAGCAACCGCGTGTTCGGGTGATTGCGCACGAGCAGGTTGTACGTCTTCGCCTCGTCCTGGGCCGGGATGCCCTCGGTGATGCAGACGACGAAGCCGATGCCTGCGGCCGCGGCCTCGAGGATCGCGTCGGAGGCGAACTTCGGTGGCACTGCGACGAACGATGCGGTGGCACCCGTTGCGGCGACGGCGTCGGCGACCGAGTCGTAGATCGGGATGCCGTCGACGTCCTGGCCCGCCTTGCCGGGCGTGACACCGGCGACGATCTGTGTGCCGTAGTCGCGATTGCGCAGGCCGTGGTACTTGCCCTGCCCACCCGTGAGACCTTGAACGATGACCTTGGTGTTCTCGTTGACGAAGATGGCCATGGCTATCTCACTTCGCTTTCGCAACAGCCGCACGAGCGGCGTCGAGCATGGTGGGTTCGGACTGGAGCTTGTCGGCGGAGATGCCGGCATCGAGCAGGATCCGGCGACCCTCCTCGGCGTTGGTGCCGTCGAGGCGGATGACGATCGGGGCTCGCAGGTCGACCCGACCCATCGCTTCGACGATGCCCTTCGCAACCTCTTCGCCGCGGGTGATCCCACCGAAGATGTTGATCAGGATCGACTGGACCTTGTCGTCGGAGTTGATCACCTCGAGCGCCCCGGCCATCACATCGGCATTGGCACCGCCACCGATGTCGAGGAAGTTGGCGGCTGAACCGCCGACTTGGTTGACGACGTCGAGGGTCGACATCGCGAGACCGGCGCCGTTGGCGATGATGCCGACGGTGCCGTCGAGGCCGATGTACTGCAGGCCCTTCTCGGCCGCCATCTTCTCGCGGTCGTCCATCTCGGTGAGTCCGCGGAACGAGTCCCATTCGGGATGGCGGAACTCGGCGTTCTCGTCGAGCGTGACCTTGGCGTCGAGCGCGTGGACGGCGCTGGTTCCGTCGGGGCCGGTCGGCTTGAGGATGAGCGGGTTGATCTCGGCGAGGTCGCAGTCGCCTTCGGTGAAACAGCGGTAGAGCTTCACCAGGATGTCCGCCGCCCCGTCGAGCGCTCGCTCGGGCAGTTTGGCGTCGACGCACGCCCGACGGGCGGTGGCAAGGTCCAGACCGTCGACCGGATCGATGTGCAGCTTCACGATCGCATCCGGGTTCGACTCGGCGACCGTTTCGATCTCCACACCACCCTCGGCGGACAACATCAAGAGGTGCTTCTTGGCAGCGCGAT
>JBGTIA010000289.1:0-2714 GCA_041745835.1 Ilumatobacteraceae bacterium
CGAGCAACAACCATGAGCGAACCACACATCGGCGACTACGTCATCTGCACCAACGGCAAGGCCGGCACCGTCGAAGCCATCGCCAGCACCGAAGCCGGACTCGGTGTCCACCGCTACACGATCAACCACGGCACCCACAACCGCCACTACTTCCTCGACGAACTGATCACCGTCGCGACCGAAACAGTCGGAGCCGACCAGTGAGCGGCACCGACACCGCACCCACCGCCGCCATCTGCGTCTCAGCCGACGACGCAGAGTTCATTGCCAACCTCTTGAACCCGACCACCCAGCACATCATCACCCTGCAGACCAGCGACTGCGAACAACCCCTCGACGCCCACCTCGACGCTGTCGTCGCCCAGCACGGCATCGTCGTTCTCGAATGTCGCCACATCGGCGAGCGATGCATCCCCCACGGCCCCACTTGGACCGTCCCACTCACCGACGTCGTCTACGTCCACATCTGGTGAACGCCGCGACCTCCCCGATCGAGGTCCGCCAACGCCTCATCGAGCTGCACACCTTGCGGCGCGAAGTCGTGCTCGAACCGTTCATGGGCGCTGACACCACCGCAGTCGCAGCACGCTCTGGCAACCGACACTTCATCGGTGACGAAGCCGTCGCCGACTACCGCGCGATCGTCCGCGCACACATCGCAGCCGTCGCCCCGATCGGACAGGGAACTCCGCTCGGCTCGGTTGCCGGGCCCGCTGCGTTGACTGTGCCACACCGCGGCGATCGTCAACCCGTTCCAGTCGCTGGGCACCGCTGCGCTCTCCTTCGTCGGCCACTCCCTGCACAAGTTGACCCTCGCCTTGTCCGGCGTGGCTGGGTCACTGGCGTTGCCGGCAACAAAGCCGACAATCCGACCCGGTCACGATCGGGGGAGTCGGTCTCCAAAACGTGACCGGGTCGGCCAACCACCCGCAAGGAGCGTCACCAATGAGCGACCAGCCCACCACGATCACCAGCGTCGAGGACCTCCTCGACTTCTGCGATAACGAGCCAGCCGGCTGCGCCTCGATCCACATCGACGACAACGGCGCCTTCACCTGCGGCACCAACGCCACCAACCTCGACTCGCTCGAACAGTGGGCAACCAACCCCACCCGCATCGTCAACGCAGCCTCCAGCATCGACACCTGCGGCCGTCGCTGGATCATCTTCGTCCGCCAAGACAGCCCGCCCACCGAACACGACGCATCGCACTACCTCGACATCCGAGCCGCCCTCGCCTGCGGCGACGTCGACCTCGTCGACTGCGTGATCGCATGGGATGACCAGCACGTCTCGATGCGCTACCTCCAGCACCGCACCACCAGATACCCGACTCCCGGTCACACCAACGCAGCCTGACCGCGCCAGCTGCACCCGCGGTCCAACACCTTCGACGACACGCGCTCAGCGGTCTGACCCGTCCCATCGGTGGACGGGTCGGCAAAGGCGACTACTCGCGCAACGTCACTGCTCATGTCCGGCCGGGAACACAGCTGTCGTGTGCTCTGGTCCGCCCTCATCGGCGTCAAGGGACACCCGAAACTTGTCGGCCTCTGGCTGTCGCCGCTGCGCTCATGGCCAACAACTTTCGGGCTCTTCGCCCTTGACCCCGAGCGGACCTCCGCACCGGCGCCGCCTATCGGCAGCGGGGCGGGGGACCGGTGGTCCTCACCCCACCCGCTCCCGGATGATCGAACGAAAGGCAACCACCATGTACGCAGGAGACCAAACCACCAGTTGGAACGATGCAGGACCGTGCCCCCAATGCGGGGACCGAGACTGCTGGCTCGGCTGCCCAACAGTCACCGAATCTGCCAGCTACGACGAAGCCGAAGCCGCCGGAGTCGACGCGACACTCCGCTTCATTGGCAATGAGCAGGTGACGTCATGAAAGCCGCCGACGTCATGGCCGACATCGTGGACCGGCTCATCACCGAGATCGAGAACGGCGCACAGCAATGGCGGATGCCGTGGAACACCGCCACCGGACTCCCACACAACGCCGTCACCGGCAACGCCTACCGCGGCGCCAACATCCTCGCCCTGTGGCTCGAGGCCATCACGTCTGGCTACACCTCCAGCGGATGGGCGACCTACAAGCAGTGGCAGTCGATCGACGCCCAGGTCCGCAAAGGAGAAACCGGTACCCGCCTGATTCGCTGGGTCGAGAAGAAGCGCAACGACGACACGGCCGACGCCTCCACCACCAACGACGACGACCAGACCGGCACCCGTCTCATCCCGGTGGCGTTCAGCGTGTTCAACCTCGCCCAGTGCGACACAGCCACCAGCACCGTGACCGTGCAACTGGCGCCACGCCACGAAGGCAACTTCGCTCACTTCTTCGACGCAGTCCCAGCCGTCATCCGATGGGGAACCGGCCACCCGTGCTACCTGCCCGAACGCGACGAGATCCGCATGCCCGAATGGGAAGCGTTCACCACTACCGCTGCGGGCCACGCCACCCTCGCCCACGAACTCGGCCACTGGACCGGACACGCCAGCCGCCTCGACCGCGACCTCACCGGCCGCTTCGGAGACGACAGCTACGCAATCGAAGAACTCATCGCCGAGATGTCCGCAGCATTCACATGCGCCGAAGTCGGCATCGTGCCCGCCATCCGAGACGACCACGCCCCCTACCTCGCCCACTGGCTACGAGTCCTCAAGGCCGAACCCCGCCACCTCTGGTCCGTCGCCTCAGCAGCACAAGC
>JBGTIA010000290.1:0-2014 GCA_041745835.1 Ilumatobacteraceae bacterium
TCCTGCGCGCCCGCCTGTTCGAGTTGGCCGAGCGCGAGCGCAGCGACGAGCTGTCGGCCGAGCGTCGCTCGCAGGTGGGCGGCGGCGGCCGCAGCGAGAAGGTGCGCACGTACAACTTCAAGGAGAACCGCGTGACCGACCATCGTGTCGGCTTCACGGTGTACCGCCTGGCGTCGATCCTCGGTGGCGACCTGCAGGTGGTGATCGACGCCCTCCAGGCCGACGAGCGGGCACGTCTGCTGGCGGACGGTGAATGAGCAACGACGAACTGTCACACGGTGCCGGGTCAAACGTGACAGATGACGGTGTAACGGTGACGTGGCAGGAGCTGTGGGCCCAGACGTCGGACGCTGTCGACGACCGGGTGCGTGCACGGTGGCTGTGCGAGGTGGCGTCGGCCAGCATCGACGGCGCCGACTTCCTTGCCCGGCTCGGCGAGCCGGCATCGGTGCGCATGGTGTCGCATCTCGACTCGATGGTCGCCCGCTACCGAACCGGCGAGCCGCTGCAGTACGTGCTGGGTGAATGGAGCTTCCGTCGGATCACGCTGGCCGTCGATCAGCGCGTGTTGATCCCGAGACCCGAGACCGAACTCGTGGCCGAATTGGCAATCGAATTCGCAGCACGGTGTCAACCCACGCGGACCGTTGCCGACCTGGGCACCGGATCAGGAGCGATCGGTCTGTCGGTGGCCTTCGAGTTGCCCCGTCAGGGCACGGTGGTCTGGATCACCGACGTGAGTACCGATGCGATCGACGTCGCCAGGTCGAACCTCGCAGGCATCGGGCCGGCAGCGGCGAACGTTCGCGTCGCGCACGGTTCCTGGTTCGATGCGCTGCCCGACGACACGCAGTTCGACGTGATCGTTGCCAATCCGCCGTACGTCGCCGTCGGGTCGCCCGACCTCGACCCGAGCGTCAGCGACTGGGAACCATCGAGTGCGCTGCTGTCCGGCATCGACGGTCTCGACGACATCCGGGCGATCGCCGCCGGCGCTCCCCATCGGCTGCGTCCGGGCGGCAGTCTGGTGCTGGAGATCGGTGCCGACCAGGGCCGTGCGGTCGACGACATCCTCCGTAGTGCCGGACTCGTCGACGTCGAGGTGCGCCCCGACCTGAGCGGCCGCGACCGCATCGCTGCCGCCCGCCGCCGTCCCACCTGACGCTCTGTCCCCCGCGCCCGGGTCAAACGGAACATGGTTCCGTGAGACCCGGGCGCGGGGAACCGGTCAGCCGAAGCGGACGGCGACCTCGGCGAGCATCGTGCCTTCGTCGGGGGTGACGCCGCTGTCGGTGTTCGCGACGTCGCGGGCAGCGGAGAACAGGGCCGAGCGGAGCACTCGACTGCTGATCCGCTCGTCGATCGAATCGAGGAACGACTCGACCTCGTTGCGTTCGATGGCATGGCGGGCCGCTTCGATCGCCGGACGGAGATACTGCTCGAACGTCGCTGTGTCCTCGCGCCAGTCGGTACTGATCTCGCGGAGCAGTTCGATCTCGGCATCGCTGATGTTGTCGTCTGACAGCATCACGAGCGCCAGCAGTTCGAGCGCCGCCTGGTGTTCGAGATCGGCGGTGGCGTGCACGGCAACGCCGCGGTAAAGGTCTTCGAGACGTCGGCTCACGAGGGTTCCTTGGAAAGGGTGGGAGTTGGTGGTTGGGTGGGTTGCTGGGTGGCTGGGAGCGATCGGTGGAGGAAGTCGAGTTGGTGCAGCAGCAGGTTCTCGGCAACTTCCTCCTGCGGGGTCATGTGGGTGACGCCGGCGAGCGGGAGCACTTCGTGCGGGCGACCTGCGGCGAGCAGTGCTGCCGACAGCTGCAGCGTGTGGGCGGCGACGACGTTGTCGTCGGCGAGTCCGTGAATCAGCAGCAGCGGTCGGGTGAGTGCGCCTGCCAGCGGGAGCAATGAGTTGGCGTCGTACTGCTCGGGCTGGCCGGCCGGGTCGCCGAGGTAGCGCTCGGTGTAGTGGGTGTCGTACAGCCGCCATTCGGTGACCGGTGCCCCGGCGATGGCA
>JBGTIA010000291.1:0-1609 GCA_041745835.1 Ilumatobacteraceae bacterium
ACCGGAGTTTCGTGGCGCTGGGTGGTTGGCGCAACGATGATCGGAGCGACGCTGCTCCTGGTGGACGGCGTCGTCACGGCGATCGAGGAGGCCGCGCGCTCACGAGTCGCTCTGGCCACTGGCCTCGCTCACGGCGTCCGTGCGTGGGTGACCGCCGAGGGTGCGCTGATGTCGCTCGCGCCGATCTGGATCGTCGGCGTCGAGTTCAGCCGAGCGCTCGCGCCCCTGCTGGCGATCACGACCGTGCTCGTCTTCCAGTCGACCAGACAGGCCTACGAACGCGCCTACGAGGCGCGTCACGATGCGTTGACGGGCCTGGCGAACCGTCGGGCATTCGCCGAGCGCGTGGACATGGTCGTCGGTGGTGCGGGGGGATCGACATCGGCGATGGTGATGCTGATCGACCTCGACCGGTTCAAGGAGGTCAACGACGAACTGGGACACGACGTCGGCGACGCGGTGCTCTCGACATTCGCCCGGCGACTCGTCGACAGCTTGCCGCACACGGCCGTCGCCGCCCGGCTGGCCGGCGACGAGTTCGCCGTGCTCCAACCACTCCGAACGAGCGCCGAAGGCAGCGAGGAGATCGAGCGCATGGTGAGTGCGCTGAAGGTCGGACTCGCGCAGCCGCTCTGGGTTCGCGGGTTCCCGATCCGAGTCGACGCGAGTGTCGGTGTGGCGTTCGCTCCGCGCCACGGACGGTCGGCGGCGGATCTTCTGCGCGCCGCCGACATCGCCATGTACCGTGCGAAGCGACTCGCCACGAGCGTCGAGCGGTACGACGACTGCGTTCGCGTGCAACGGCGTGGCCGCGTCGAGCTGTTGAGCGAGATCGATGAAGCCTTGGCCGAGCGTCAGTTCAGCGCCTACTTCCAGCCGCAGGTGCGCATGGACACTGGCGCAGCCGACACGGTCGAAGCGCTCATTCGTTGGGATCACCCGGTGTACGGCAGGATCGAGCCGAACGACTTCATCGCACTCGTCGAACAGACCGAACTGATCGGGCGCATCACCGAAATGATGCTGCGGACCTCGACGCAAGGCCTGCGGATGTCCGGCATCGAAGACGTGAAACTGGCGGTGAACGTGTCGCGTCGAAGCTTGCAGGATCGGAACTTCGCCGCCCTCGTGCTCGGGGTGCTCGCCGACGTCGGGTTCCCACCCTCGCGCCTCGAAGTCGAGGTGACGGAGCGGGCGTTGGGGGCTAATCCGGAGCACTCGTGGGTCACGGTCGATCGGCTTCGTGAGGCTGGCGTCTCGATCGCCATCGACGACTTCGGTACCGGATACTCGTCGTTCGAGACGCTGCGCCAACTCCCTGTGGACCGCATCAAGATCGACGCGGTCTTCGTTGGCGGGCTGCTCTCGAACCAGGCCGATCGGGTGATCGTCGAAAGCGTGGTCGACCTCGCACATCGTCTGGGTTTCGACGTGGTCGCCGAAGGGCTCGAGACGCAAGACACCTGGAACGCACTCGCCGCCCTCGGCTGCGACTTCGCTCAGGGATTCGGCATCGCGCATCCAATGCCGTTGGCCGACCTGCGGGGCTGGCTCACGAGACGGGCTGCGGCGATCGCGGGTCCGCTTCCGGCACCGATGCGTGATCCGA
>JBGTIA010000292.1:0-2494 GCA_041745835.1 Ilumatobacteraceae bacterium
GATACCGTGAACATTGGACAAGGGTCTCTCCTTCTGAAGACGTCAGACATCTGCAGAATGGCGAGGCCCTTGGCCGCGCTGGTGGACCCCTATTGACAGGGACCCGACATCACACCACCCCACGCTTCATCGCGGAGAGCCACATACCCGCCCTCGGCAGAGTACGTGGGCGTCCGATGCGGGCAATCAGAGAAGTGCTCCAGGACACCATCGAGATCCGACCACTCCCAGCCTTCAGGCAGATCGCTCATGCGGCCAACGCGTGGGTGAGATCGGTGAGAAGGAGGTCGAGGTCCTGACCGAAGAGCTCGCGTGCCTTGAAGAGGCCGCCGTGTTGGCTGAAGGGTGGGTCTTGTAGTTCGACGAGGTCGATGGTGAGACTCGCAGCGAGGTGGTCGCGGATGAGGACGAGCCAGGCTGTCTGGTCGTCGGTGAATGTGCGGCCAGTTTGCTCATGCTGGCGCATCCAGGCGTCGAAGCGTTCGGCGACTCGTTCGGGCCAGGGTTCGAGTTCGTCGTCGAGGCCGAGGGTGAAACGGACGAGCGAGACGAGGTTGGTGAGCACAGTGCCAGCCGAGCCTCGAACCTTCGATTCGTCGAGGGTCTCGTAGGCGGCCCACAGTTTCTCGGAGGTCCACCGGTGTGGGGGCTTACCGATGGCGTCGGCGAGCTCCTTGATGTCGCCATAGGTAGGCCGCTGGGCGTAAGGCTTGGAGTAGTACACCTGCAGTGCAGTGATCTCGTCTTGGTTGTCGTCGAGGAACTGGCGGAATGAGTCAACTGTCTCCTTGGCCCGGGATTCGGCGTCGATCACGAAGTCGGCGCGGGTGATGGAGTCCTGGCTGATCTCGTCGATCACCTGCTCGACGCTGCGCTGGACGTTCTCGAGTTCCTCGCACAGCTGCGGATTCGACGCGATCGGCAGCAACGCCTTCTCGAACATCTCCCGTCGCGTGATGGCAACTGTGTCGGCGTCGGGATCGACGAGGCCGCTGGCCTGTTGGGCGGTGGCGATCTGGCGGTCGGGATCGATCGCCTCCACCAGCTGGTGGGACAGGTCGCGCAGCGAGACGCCGGCGATCTCTTCGAGGTGCGCTCGATCGTCGGCGGCGATCCGGCCGTCGAGGCGGGAGATGCGTGAAGCAAGCGACGAGACGAGGTCCTCGTTGACGTGACCGAGGCGAGCCTGGTGCAGCAGCTTGGCGAGGGGGACGCCGCGTTTGCGTTCGAGCGGGGTGGAGTCGATCAGCTTGGTCTCGGTCACGCCGACGGCGTCGATGAGGACGAACCGGTCCTTGGACGCGGCGTCGGGGGTGACGCTCTGCAGGGTGGCGTCGTCGATGGTGCGGACACCGCGGCCCTTCATCTGCTCGAAGAAGTTCCTGGAGCGAACCATCCGCATGAAGAGCACCGCCTCGATCGGCTTCACATCGGTGCCCGTGGCGATCATGTCGACGGTGACGGCGATGCGCGGGTTGTAGCTCGTGCGAAACGACTGCAGGAGATCCTCGGGTTTGTTGCCGTCGGAGGACTTGTAGGTGATCTTGGCGATCACGTCGTTGCCCTTGCCGAACTCCTCGCGAACGATGCGGACGATGTCTTCGGCGTGAGAGTCATCCTTGGCGAAGATCAGCGTCTTGGGAATGTTGACCAGCCGGCCGTGCTCGTCGACCTCGCGGTCGGGGAACATCGCGGGCAGGTTGTCGCGGAACGCCTTGGCGATCGTACGGATCTGGTCCTTGGCGACGACCTTTCGATCAAGGGCTCGGGCGTCATAGGCGAGATCCTCGTCGACGGCTTCGAGGCGTTCCTGCCGGGTTTCGCGGTTGCGGAACGTGGTGATGTAACCCTGGCCGCCTTCGATGGTCGAGCCGTCCTCGGTGATAGCCGAGGAAAGGCGGAACACGTCGAAGTCGACGTTCACGCCATCGGCGACCGCCTGCGGGAAGCCGTACTCCATAACGAGGTTCTGGTTGAAAAAGCCGAACGTCTGCTTGCCGGGCGTCGCGGTGAGTCCGATGAGGAAGGCGTCGAAGTATTCAAGGACCTGGCGCCACACCCCGTAGATCGAGCGGTGGCATTCGTCGACGATGATCACGTCGAACGCCTCGATTGGCAGGTGTTCGTTGTAGTCGACCTCGACGGTCCGTTCGGGTTCGTGGTCGAACGTCGAGTGCTCGTCGAGCTCGTCGTCGAACGTGTCGTCGCCGCGCAAGATCGAATAGACCCGCTGGATCGTGGAGATGCAGACCTTGGCGACCGGGTCGACGTGATTCGAGCCGAGCCGCTGCACGTTGTAGAGCTCGCTGAACTTCCGGCCCGTTCCGGGCACGTCGAAGCCCTGAAACTCTTTGAGCGTCTGCTTGCCGAGGTTTGCCCGATCGACCAGGAACAAGATGCGCTGCGCCCCGCCTTGGGTGATCAGCCGCTCGGCGATGTTGGCTGCGGCGAACGTCTTGCCCGAACCGGTCGCCATCTGGATCAGGGCGCGGGG
>JBGTIA010000293.1:0-10765 GCA_041745835.1 Ilumatobacteraceae bacterium
CCGATCTCGTGTGGGATGTCGGTCAGCACCGCCTCGAGCGGAGCCACTTCCTTCGGGTCGACGATGTTGGTGTCGATGGTGATCAGGAGCAGCGGCATGAGATCGCGCCTACTTCTCCAGTGACGAGGGCGCTACCCCGGCCAATGGCCCAGAAGTGGTGTCCACCGCCGGCACGATGAGCGATGCGACGGCAGCCGCCAACGCACGATCGGTCTCGGTCACGCGACCGCTGTAGTGCTTGGCGGCGATGCTCGGGTCGTGGCCGGCTCGCATGGCGACCTGGGTGACGCTGTAGCCCATCTCCTGGCCGTAGGTCGCCATGAACTTTCGTAGGTCGTGGAAGTCGAGATGGTCGAGCCCGATCCGAGCGCGCAGCCTGCTGAAGTACTGCGACACGGCATCGGGCTTCCACGGCACCGAGCCGTCGGCCGCATCGGTGAAGACGTAGGGGTTCTCGACGAGCTCGACCTGAGCGAACTCGGCGCGTCGTTCGACCTCCTCGATCTGTGCTCGCAGGATCGCGGCAGTGAAGTCGTCGATGGCAAGCGTGCGCTCGCGTCGGTTCTTCGTCGGGATCTCCTCGATCGGTCGACCGCTCAGCTTGGTGACCGATGCCGACACCTTCATCACCCGATGGTCGAGATCGACATCACGGTCCCATCGCAGACCGCACAACTCGGCGCGCCGGACAGCGGTGGTCGCAGCGACGAGAATCGCCCGCGCCATCTCCGGTCGCTTGCCGCGCTCGGCTTCGGCGATCAGTGCCCGCACCTCTTCCGGCGTCGGCACGGTGGGTTCCTTGTTCGGGATCGACGGCGGCTCGGCCCACTGCGCCGGGTTCGACTCGCGCCAGCCCCACCGACACGCCTGGGTCAACATCGAGGAGAGACAAGCGTGGATCTGGTACACGGTGCGCGGCGCGAGCCCTCGATCCTGATGAGCGCCGTAGAGGTCGGTGAGCATCTTCACCGTGAGCTTCGTCACCTGCTTGCCACCGAGAGTCGGCTGGATGTTGCGTCGGTACACCTGCTCGTAGCCGTCGATCGTGTTGGGCGACCGGCCCTTGCGGCGCAGCTCGATGATCCATTCGCCGAACAGATCGTCGAGCGTCGCCCGCGATCCGGTGTGACGGCCCTTGCCCACCTCGACGATCAGCTCGGCGCGCGCCTTCTTCGCCTCCCGCAGTGAGCCACGGAACGTACGACTGATCTGTCGGTGTTTGCCGGTGACCGGGTCACGCCCGGCCTGGACCACGATCTCCCAGACATCAGGTGTTCGTTCGCGCATCCCAGGCGCCGTTCGCAGGTTTGCCACGGCGACAAACGTACGCCGATTTCTTGGATTTGTCTTGGATTTCTTGGATGCGGGCCCTCGGGAGTGTCCCGAGAATCCGTATCCTCCCTGCTAGATGATGGTGGGGCGGGTGGGGCTCGAACCCACGACCCACGGATTATGAGTCCGCTGCTCTGACCGACTGAGCTACCGCCCCGCTACCAGGCGTCATCGTAGGCCCGCGAGCCCGCCTCGCGAAGGCTGCATGTGGCGGCCACCACCGTCGAGCTCAGTCGGGCATCTGCACGACCTGGCCGATGATCGTGCCGCCGTCGATGACGAACTCGTGACCCGTCGAGTAGGTCGCCCCCTGGAGGATGAACAACAGCATTGCCGTCACCTCCTCCGGCTCCCCGATCCTTGCGAGCGGCTGCGACGCCACCATCTCCAACGACAACCCGTCGGTCATCGGCGTGCGGATCGGGCCAGGGTGAATCGAGTTCACCCGGATGTTCGACGGGCCGAACTCGATCGCCGCCGTCTTGGTCAGGCCGCGCACACCCCACTTGCTCGCCATGTAGGCGCCGAGGTTCGCGTACCCCTGCATTCCTGCAGTCGATGAGATGTTGACGATCGCTCCCCCGTTCGCACGCTTCATCGACGGCACCACGAAGTGCATACCGAGGTACACGCCTGTGAGGTTGATGTCGATCGTCCGCTGCCAGTCGCTGGGCGACAGGGTGTCGATCGGTCCGAACATCACGATGCCGGCGTTGTTGACCAGCACCTTGACCGACCCCCACGCCTCCTCGGCCTGAGCGACAACGGTCTCCCACCCGTCCACGTCGGTCACGTCGAGGTGGCGGTACATCACCGACTCGCCGAGTTCGTCGGCGAGCGCTCGGCCTTCATCGTCGAGCACGTCGGTGGCCACCACATTGGCACCGGCGGCGACCAGTCCCCGGACGTGTTCGGCACCCATCCCTCGAGCGGCTCCCGTGACGATCGCTACCGCTCCGTCCAGAGACATCGACATGATCCGGTCCTCCTCGTTCGCGCGAATGATCCTGCAGGCGCCACGATCACAGATTCGGGACCCACGGCGCTACCGACCAAGGTCACGACGGGAAAAGCGAAACGGACCCCCGATTGCTCGAGGGTCCGCTTCCAGTGCTCCGGGAGCAGGGCTCGAACCTGCGACCCATTGATTAACAGTCAATTGCTCTGCCAGCTGAGCTATCCCGGAAGGTCGAATCGAGAGGTTACCGCCGCGACGCCGGCCATCACACGTCGATGGGTGACCGCACAGTGATACACGATCGTCAGACATCCACGTTCGTGCTTCGAGTGCCGGCGGCTCGGATCTGCGACCGCCCGGTACGGGCGTTGGAACTGGCGCTCCGGGATCGAGGTCGCCGCAGACCAGAACGCCGTGGCCGCATCGGGGTCAAGCCCCTCGTGCAGATAGAGCCGCGCTCGCAGGCGATCCTCGTCGATCTCGAAGTTGCGACGCAACCAATCGACGAACAAGCGAAGAAGAAGCGGATTCGTGTTCGCCATGGAGACAGCACCAGGCGTTTTGGCTCCCTCTCCTGCATACAGGCCCAAGGCGAACGAATCGAGTTGATCGACACTCATCGCGCCGTACTCGGCCTCCGCCTCCGCCCGGCAGCGTTCGATCTCTGCCAGTTTCCTCACGTGGAGCGGGTGTGGTCGATGACCGGAGTGGCCACGATTTCGGGGCTTGGGCACGAAGTCGACATCTCGGACCCACACCGACACCGAGCCCTTCGCGACGCCGAGTTCGGTGGCGATCTCCTGCCGATCTCCTGCAAGGTCCACGACTGTGCTCGAAGCTGCCTCGCTCGTTCACGTTTCGACGAACTTGCCCCCGTAGCCCATACGGCGATCATGACGTGGGGGTGCCCCAGAGATCCTGTGCAGCGTCGCTGCGGTGATCAGGCGGACGCGAGGATCGGCAGGGTCGGCGATTCGCTGCCACCGGCCGGTTCCCGGGTCACCCCGAGCACGAAGTCGCTCGGATCGACGTTCGCGAAGCGTTCGGACACGCGGCCATCGGTGTCGGGTCGGAAGATGCCGACCGACGTGGCGACGCCGTCGCCGACCAGCCACAGTTGATAGGTGGCGGTGTCGTCGACAACCGGCACCCCATCACCTTCGACCACCAGCGCGTCCTGCGACGCCGAGTAGATCACCGTCAGCTGTTCGATCTCTCCCGACAGCGTTCGTCTGGTTGCGTCCGGCGCTTCGACCACAGCGGCGATCGGGTCGGAGCCACCATCGTCCGAGACGACCAGGACCACACCGCCGACGGCGAACAGCGCAACCGCAGCGGCGGCGAGCATGGCCGGACGGAAACCTCGGCGTGCGCGCTGCGAGTCGAGCGACACCACCCGACTCGGGCCATCGGTCGTTTGGCGCTCGCCGCCAAGAGTTGCCGTTGCGGGCACGGCCCGCTCCTGTGGCGTCGAGGCGATCGCTGCGAGCACGGAACTGCGCAGCGCTGAGGGTGGCTCCTCGGCGTGAGTCCGCTGGAGCGCTGCGGCAGCTGCCAGCGCCTCGTCGACCTCCGCAGAAACCGCCGGGTCGGTCCGCACGACCGAGTCGAGTTCGCGCTCGTCCTCGGCCGAGAGCTCTCCTAGGGCGGCCAGTGCGATCAGTTCGTCGATGCGGTCGGAGTTCATGTCGGAGGTCATGGTGCAGCTCCCAGTTTGCCACTGAGCTTCTTCAGCCCGAGGCGAACGCGGCCCTTGACCGTGCCGAGTGGCAGATCGAGGAGTTCGGCGATGTCGCCGTGGCTGTCACCGCGGATGAACGCCATCTCGATGACGATGCGCTGCTCCTCGGGGAGCTCAGCCACGGCGCGGCCCACCCGTTCGGCTTCGATGGATGCCACCACCGTGTCATCCGGCGAGGCGACCTCGTCGGGACGTAGGTTCCCCGACCGTTCGATCCGGTCACGTTGAGACTGCTCGCGACGTACCCGATCAACCGCCCGCCGACGAGCCATCGTGACCGCCCAGGTCGAAACACTCGCTCGATCCGGGTCGAAACGTGCAGCGGTTCGCCACAGTTCGACGAACACCTCCTGGGCGACCTCCTCGGACATCGCCGGGTCTCGCAGCACCCGCTTGACGGTGCCGAAGACCACACCGGCGAGCTCGTCGTACAACACGGCGAACGCGGCGTCATCACCGGCCTGCACGAGTTGCATCAACGACACGAGGTCAGGCCCAGGGGAAACGATGGGATCATGATGCCAGGGATGTGCCCGATCGCGCGGCATCCACACGGCAGCCGTCGCTATCATGACTGCCCCACGAACGAGGCGAACGACATGGCGTGGATCGACGCCACCGGCGACGAAAGCCCGGCATCGAGCGAAAGCAGGCGTGCCGTCCACGGTTCATCGCCGGAACCGGGCTGGTCGGACACGTGGAGTTGCAGGAACGGACCGTCGGCGTCCACGACGTCAGGCAGACGGAGCGCCCAACTCGAACCATCGTGGCTCTGCAACAGGAGCACCTCGGCACCGGCGTCGATGCGGACCTGTGCGAGCACGTCGATCATCGCCACGAGCAGCCGCCCGTTGCTGTCCACCACCACGTCGTCGAGGAGGTCTTCGACGACGAGCGACGTGCGGCCGTGGAACATCCCTTCGACGGTGAACAGCGGTGATTCCATGGTGTTGGTTCGCTTCGTGGCCTCCGGTGGATCACTCCGCATCCGTCACCGACGCGAAGATGGCGAGGAGGCCGAAGCCTCCTCGCCACCATCATGCTGTTGTCTTCATTGTCGAACTGCGGCGCCGTGCGCCGCCCGGGTTCACGGCATCAGGACTGCGTCGATGACGTGCACCGTGGCGTTGGCGGTCTGGATGTCGGCGCAACCGACCGAAGCCTGACCGTTGACCATGAGTGTGCCGTCGTCAGCCACTTCGAGGGTGATGTCGGCGCCGTTGACCGTGGCCACCGAGTCGAGCTCGGCGAGGTCGGTGCTGGACAGCTGCTCACCAGCGACGACGTGCAGCGTCAGGATCGACGTCAGCAGGTCGGTGTCGGCGAGGACTGCGTCGAGCGCTCCCTCGGGCAGTGCATCGAAGGCCGGGTTGGCCGGGGCGAAGATCGTGAACGGACCATCGCTGTTCAAGGTGTCGACGAGACCAGCTGCCTGCACGGCGGCGACCAGCGTGGACAACACCGGGTTGTTCGACGCCGCCGTTGCAGCGGTGTCGTCAGTCATGCCGGCGAAGGAACCTTCACCGTCGGCGGGAACCGCCGAGCAGAGCGGGCCGGTCGGCATCATGGCAGCTTCGTCCATGTCGTCTTCTTCCATGGCGTCTTCTTCCATGTCGCCCTCTTCCATCTCGCCCATGTCGTCAGCGGCGGGCATGAGAACCTCACCGATGATGTGGACGGTGGCGTTGGCGGTCGTCACGTTCGAGCAGAGCACGTCGACGCCGTTGACGGTCGTGCCGTCGGCGCCGAACTCGAGCTCCGCACCGTTGACCGTCGCAGCGGTTCCGGCTTCACCGAGCGCTGCAGCGTCGAGGCTCTCGCCAGCGACGACGTGGTAGGTGAGGATCGAGGTCAGGAGTTCCTGATCGGCCAGCACCGCTTCGAGGTCCGCAGCGGGGATCGCGGCGAACGCATCGTTGGTGGGGGCGAAGATCGTGAACGGACCGTCGCTGTTGAGCGTGTCGACGAGGCCGGCTTCGCTCACCGCGGTCACCAGCGTCGAGAGCAGCGGGTTGTTCGACGCAGCGGTCGCAGCCGTGTCGTCGGTCATCCCGGCGAACGAGCCTTCGCCTTCGGTCGGAACAGCGTCACAGGCGGGACCGAACGGGCCGTCGGCCATCTCGTCCATGTCGCCTTCGGTCGTTGCCGGTGCGTCCGTTGCGGTCGGGGCGTCGGTCGTGACTGCGTCGTCGTTGGCATCGCTACCGCAGGCGGCGGCGACCAGTGAGAACGATGCTGCTGCGAGCAGCATCTTGGTGGTTCGGCTTCGGGTGGTCATCGTGTTCTCCTTGTTGAGGGTGTCATTGGGGGGTTGTGTTCACGCTGTGTTGCAGCGTCTTGGGTGGCCGGGGTCGGGTGAGCCGGGGGGCTGGTCACTCGACGAAGACCACGATCTGGTGGTGCCCAGAGGCACCGTTCGGGAGAGGTTCGGTTCGTTCGTCGGTTTGGATCACTCCGTCGCCGTCGGTTGCCCGGCAACGGATCGATGTCCGACCCGTCGCCGGCGGGGCCCAGCGGAAGGCCCACTGACGCCAGGTGTCGTCGTTGAGCGCCTCGCCGAGTTCGCAGGGCTGCCAGGGTCCTTCGTCGAGTTGGACCTCGACGGCGCTGATCCCACGTGTCTGGGCCCATGCCACGCCTCCGATGGCAGCCATGCCGTCGGGAGTCCGGGTGAGCGTGCCGAGGCCGTCGACGGAGTCGATCCGGCTCATCAGCTTGATGGGCGCCCGGTCGGCGTAGCCACGAGGCACCCAGTACTGCTCGAAGTCCTCGAACGTGGTCAGCTCGATCTCCGTGAGCCACTTGGTGGCCGAGATGTAGCCGTACAGCCCGGGAACGATCAGACGCACGGGGAAGCCGTGCTCGAGTGGCAGCGGCTCGCCGTTCATCCCGAATGCCACGAGCGCATTGCGGCCGTCCGTGGCCGCCTCGATCGGGAACCCGCACGTGTAGCCGTCGATCGAGCGGCCGACGACCTGCGTCGCTGCCGGGTCGACACCCGCCTCTGCGAGGAGTTCGTCGAGGCGCACACCGGTCCAGCGGGCGTTGCCGATCAGCTCGCCGCCGATCGTGTTCGACACGCAGGTCAGCGTGATGTCGTGCTCGACGACGTTGCGGCGCAGGAGATCGTCGAAGCTCAGCGAGAGGTCTCGATCGACCATGCCGGTCACCTTCAGTTCGTAACCCTCGGTCGGGACCTGCGGGACGGTGAGGGCCGTATCGATCCGGTAGAAGTCGGCGTTGGGGGTGACGAACGGCGCCACACCGTCGACCCCGACCGAGACGCCGTCCGGAATCGGGTCGAGCGTGTTCGTCACTCGAGGCAACGTCACGTTCATCCTCGACTCGACGGCACTGAACCGGCTCCGGATGGTGCGACCCACGGCACCTGCACCTGCCCCGACGAACGCCAACGCGGCGAGCACACCGCCGCTGCGAACCAGGAGCTCACGACGTGTGGCTCGAGGTGCATCGGCCGGCGACTGCTGGTCGGCATTCGTCGGGTCGCTCGGAGTCGTCGCGTCCGCCGACGACGATCCAGCGAGAATTGGGCCAGCGAGCAGTGGAAGCGAGATCCGGTGGACGAACCACAGCGTCGTTGCGCCGATCGCAGAGCCGACCAACGTCGGAATCGCGTCGTCCAGTGATCCGCCTGCGTTGTTGGACACCGCCGCCCAGGCGCCGATGAGACCGAAGATGCCGATCCCCATGAGGCCGATCTCGATCCGGCGGCGGAACGACAGGGCTCCGATGATTGCGGCGTAGACGAGCAGCGTCACACCGATCCCGATCAGGAGTGCCGGCTTGTCGTTGGTGCCGAAGGTCTCGATCGCGAAGTCCTTCACGAACGGCGGCACATTGTCGATCACTCGGTTGCCGACGTCGATCACCGGCGAACGCCACTGCTGGCGGACTCCGGCGATCAGTTCGGCGACGCCGAGGGCGACGATCGCAGCGACGATTCCGGAGAGCGCACCGAATGCCGTCGTGGACCGCTTCGACAGCGTGGGTGCAGACATGTCCAGTGTTCGGACCTGCACCCCCGCCTGGATCACTCCACTTCGAGGAACTCCCGGAGGCGTTCGGACCGTTGCGGGTGACGGAGCTTGGCGAGCGTCTTCGCCTCGATCTGGCGGATGCGCTCACGGGTCACCCCGAATTCCTGGCCGACCTCCTCCAGCGTCTTCGCACGCCCGCCGTCGAGCCCGAATCGGAGACGCACGATCTCCTGCTCGCGATCGGACAGCTCACCGAGCACCTCACCGACGGCGTCGTGCAACATCATGCGGGTGGCTGCGTCGGCGGGGCTGTCGACCGACTCGTCCTCGATGAAGTCACCGAGGTTCGCCTCGTCCTCGTCGCCGACGGGCGAATCGAGCGACAACGGATCCTGTGCGTACCGCAACAGCTCGCGCACTCGGTCGGGCGCGAGCTGGACCTTCTCGGCGAGTTCGTCGACCGTCGGCTCGCGTTCGAGATCCTGGTGCATCTGCCGTTTGGCGCGTGTGACCCGGTTCATGTGTTCGACCATGTGCACCGGGATCCTGATCGTGCGCGCCTGATCGGCGATCGATCGGGTGATCGCCTGGCGGATCCACCACGTCGCGTAGGTCGAGAACTTGAAGCCCTTGCTGTGGTCGAACTTGTCGACGGCACGCATCAGCCCCAGGTTGCCCTCTTGGATGAGGTCGAGCAACTGCATACCCCGCCCGGAGTACCGCTTGGCGATGCTGACCACCAGTCGCAGGTTCGCCTGGGTCAGTTCGCTCTTCGCGCGCTCGCCCCGGCTCACGGCCCGCAGCAGCATCCGTTCCTCGCCCGACTCGAACGCCGACGAGTCGGCCATCTCGTCGATCCTGGCCGCGGCGATCTTGCCCTCCTCGATCAGCTGCGCCAGGCGACGCTCGTCCTCGACGGTGAGGAGATCGACCTGGCCGATCTCACGGAGGTACAGCCGCACGGTGTCCGACGTGCTGTTGTCGCCCTTCGGCCCCGCCTTGCGAGTGCGGCGGCCTCGGCCGCGGCTCAGCAGTTGTTCGTCGTGATCGGCAGTCGCGGCGATCGGTTCGTTCTCGACGACGATCCGGCGGGCAACGCCCGACGGCGTGTCGTCGGCGATGGGGTCGACCTCGTCGTGGATCGCGATCCCCTGGTCGGACATGGTCGCCTGCACCTGCGTCAGCACCTCACCCGACAGCTCGACGTGACGCAGCACGTGGGCGAGGTCGTCGGCGTCGACCGTTCCTGCGGTTCGACCGCGCCCCACCAACTCGTCCCACTCGTCGACATCGACGCCGGCGAAGGGTGTTGGCTGAGCCGAGGCAGCCGCATCCGATGCGCTGTCGGTCGCCGATTCTTCATCCCCCATCGTTGCGTTCCCCTGAGCGTCGATCCAGCCAACCTAGCAACGACTCAGCCGCTGCCATCGCACGAGATCGGTCGGTGTCGTTGAGGGCATCGATGTCGAGGCGTGCGGCACGGTCTTCCGTGATCGCGGCGGGGTCGCCCAAACGTGCGTGAGCGTTCAGCTCGCGCCTCGCCGCCGCCCCGATGAGGGTGCGCGCTTCGACGTCCGGCTGCAGGTTGAGGTCGGCCACCGCGGCGCGTTCGAGCACCTCACGTGCGTCCGGGGCGGCCACCTGCAGGGCGCCTTCGAGGTTGTTCGGGCCTGCCTCGGCCATCGCGGCGAACGCCATCCGGTTGGCATCGTCGTCGAACAACTGCTCGATCAACCACGGAGCGATCTCGTCCCAGTCCTGGACCAACAGCACCAGCGCAGCGAACTCGGCGTTCTCCATCGGTCCACGGGATCGTTTGGGTGCGACCTGGATCGCCGGCCGGCGCGATCCGCGCTCGGCGATCTGCACGAGATCGCCGATCGGGATGCCGACCGACGCTGCAACCTCACCGGCGTACAGCTTGCGCAACTCGACGTTCGGGTGCTCGTTGACCACCGCCATCGCTGCCTCGGCGAGGCGGACTCGTTGTTCGGGCGCCTGCTTCGGCTTGCCGACGAGGGTTCGGTCGACGCGGAACTTGAGGAACGGCACCGGGTCGGCGACCGAATGCACCAGCGCCTCCGGGTCGGACTGGGCGAGGTCGCCCGGGTCGCGGCCCTGCGGGAGTTGTGCGACCTGGACCTGCACCTTGTGCGCCTCCTCCCATTCGTAGAAGCGGGCGGCGGCACCCTGGCCGGCGGCGTCGGCGTCGAAGGCCAACACCACCTTGCTGGCGTAACGCTTGAGCAGGCGGACGTGCTCCTCCGTCAGCGCAGTACCACAGGTGGCCACCGCTCGGGCCACGCCGGCGCGGTGGAAGCCGATCACGTCGGTGTAGCCCTCGCACACCACCACCTGATCGTGCTTCGCGACGTCGGACTTCGCCCAGTTCAAGCCGTAGAGGACCTTCGACTTGGTGTAGATCGGCGTCTCCGAGGAGTTCTTGTACTTCGCCGGATCCTCCGATCCGGGCAGGATCCGTCCGCCGAACGCCAGCGCCTCACCCGACTCGGAGAAGATCGGGAACATCACCCTGGCTCGGAACGAGTCCTGCATCTTGTTCCGTTTGTTGCGAAACCCGAGGCCCACGGACTGCAGCACGTCGGGCGCAGCACCGAGCCCTCGGGACAACGCATCCCAGTCGTCGGGCGCCCAGCCGAGCTTGAACTGGCGAGCGATGTCGCCGGCCAGCCCGCGGCGACGCAGGTAGTCGCGAGCCTCGCGGGCGCCGGGATC
>JBGTIA010000294.1:0-6499 GCA_041745835.1 Ilumatobacteraceae bacterium
GCCTGTGCCCGTGCCACGCTGGCTATCGAGAACCGCCCGCTGATCGTCGTTGCACCGACCAGCCACCTGAAGACACAGTGGTCGCTCGCCGCTCACCGGCGCGGTCTCCATCTCGACCCCAGGTGGACCCCCGGCGATGGCCTCGCACGCGACGTGCACGGCCTCGTCACCACCTACCAGCAGATCGCCACCGGCAACACCGCATCCAAACTCGCCGGGCTGTCCGCCGACGGCTTCGTGATCCTCGACGAGATCCACCACGCCGGTCACGAGAAGGCCTGGGGCGACAGCATCCGGGTGGCCTTCGGGCACGCCGCTCGCCGTCTCTCGCTGTCGGGCACGCCGTTCCGCAGCGACGCCGTGCAGATCCCGTTCGTCCGCTACGACGCCACCGGCGAGGGCGACATGGCTCACGCCGACTACGTCTACGGCTACGCCGATGCGCTGCGCGACGGCGGTGTCGTGCGCCCGGTGTACTTCCCGCGAGTCGACGGCGAGATGGAGTGGACCACCGCCTCGGGCGACGTGATCAACGCCAACTTCCAGGACGAGCTGACCAAGGACCAGATGTCGATGCGGCTCCGCACGGCGCTGAGCCTGGAGGGCGAGTGGATGCCGAGCGTGCTCTCCCGAGCGAACGAACAACTCCGCTCGATCCGCCAGGACCACCGCGATGCCGGCGGGTTGGTGATCGCCATCGACCAGGATCACGCGCAGGGCATCGCCCGTCTGCTGCGCGATCGGTTCGGCACCCCGACCGACGTCGTGGTCAGCGACGATCCGACGGCGTCGAAGAAGATCGCCGAGTTCTCGCACAACGACCGACCGTGGCTGGTGGCGGTGCGGATGGTGTCCGAAGGGGTCGACATCCCCAGACTCCGGGTCGGTGTGTTCGCGACCACCACGTCCACCGAGCTGTTCTTCCGCCAAGCGGTCGGCCGGTTCGTCCGGTGGCAGGCCGGGCGCCCCAGCCAGAAGGCCTACGTCTACATCCCCGACGATCCGCGGCTGCGAACGCATGCGTTCGAGATCGCCGAGGCACGTCGACACGTACTGCGCCCGCCGGGCACCGACGACGACGCCGACGACTTCCAACTGGACGGCGAGCTCGATGACCAGGTGCACCCCGACGACGCAGCAGAACAGCTCACGCTGTTCGCCGTGGTGTCGGCCACCGCGACCGACATCACCGTGCACACCGTGACCGAGCAGGGGATCCGGTACGAACCGCTGTTCTCGCCCGACGACCTCCAGCCTGCGCGGTACGACGACGACCTGGAGATCGCCGAACCCCGATTCGTCGCCGACCCGTTGCTGAGCATCGATCTCCCCGACGTGCCCACGGCAGCCGGGCTCGTGCCGTCCGGATCGCTCAGCGTCGCCGAACGCAAGGACGATCTGCGTACCCGCAACGCACACGTTGCAAAGCGGCTCGTCGACATCACCGGCTGGGGCCACGCCAAGGTGCAGGGCGAGATGAACCGTCTCGCCGGCGTCACCCGGGTGGCGACCGCCACGACCGAACAACTCGAACGCCGGCTGCGCTACGCCGAGAGTTGGCTGCGCCGCCTGCAGCGATGAGCCTGGTGCGGCTCGGTCAGCACCGTCGAGGCACGCTCCGCAACGCAGGGAAACGGGGACGGCGGTAGTCTCATGAGATGCCCGCGAGCGGTGAACACCACCCCGCATTCGAGGAGTACTGCGAGTGCATCTTCGAACTCGACGAGGACGACGTCGACGTCATCCAGGCCCGAATCGCCGAGCGACTCCAGGTCTCTCGCCCCGCCGTCAGCGAGATGATGAAGCGCCTCGAAGCCGAAGGGCTGATCACCTCCGACGACGGAATCCGTCTCACCGACGACGGCCGCCGGCTCGGTGAACGGGTCGTTCGCCGCCACCGACTCGCCGAAGTGTTCCTCACCGAGGTGCTCAAGTTGAGCTGGGCCGAGGCGCACCACGAGGCCGGCAAGTGGGAGCACATCATGAGTGATTCGGTCGAGCAGGCGCTCAACGAGTTGCTCGGGTCGCCCACGACCTGTCCTCACGGCAACCCGATTCCGGGTTCCGGCTACGAAGCACCCGATTCGGGTCCGCTGTCGGCGATTGCGGTCGGGGCGCCGTTCACCGTGCGCCGGATCACGGAGGAACTCGAGTTCGAACCGGGTCTGCTCGAGTTCCTCGAGGAGTCCTCGATCCAGCCCGGTAATCACGGCACCGTCACCGCAGCGTCGCCCGACGGCACGCTGACCGTCGAGATCGACGGTCGACACATCGGCGTCGGATCGTTCGCGAGCGAACGAATTCTGGTCACCCAGTGACCCTCGCAAGAATTGCCAGCCTCTTCAGCCTGTGACCCGTCGACCCTCCGCTACTGGACTCGCCGCTGTTCGTCCGGCCGCTGTCCGTCTGGTCACGCTGGTCGCGGCCGGCTTGCTCGCGACCTCGTGCGCCGACACCGTCGTCGAGGTCGAGTCCGACGACGGCAAGGTCAACGTCGACGGAGCGTTCGAGACCGTGCCGACGACCACCCTGCCGATCGTCGGATCGACCGCCGAACTGCTCGCGGAGATGTCGGCGCAGATGAGCCAGCTCAGTGCGCAGATCGGAGACGCCGGCGACGAGCAGGCCACGCTGCGGCGCATCGCGTTGATCTGGGACACCGCGCGAGCGGACGTCGAGTCGACCCGTCCCGAACTGGTCGGTGGTATCGACACCACCGTCGAGATGGCGAGGACTGCCGTCGTGCGCATCCGCCCCGCCGACGGCGACAAGGCGTTCCAACTCCTCACCGACCTCGTCGATCGCTACACAGGCGACGGCTGAGCGCGTCGCCGATCAGCAGCACCGGGCCGGATCAGGCGATGGCGTCGGGGTGGTGCCGTGCCACGTTGTCCGGGTAGCTGCGGCAGTAGTAGTTCCAGAGTTGTCGGCCGTAGACGCCGGCTCCCTGCCGACTCTCGATCCCGTCGACGCCTGACTCGATCTCGCCACGTCGGGCCATGAAGCCGGCGCCGGCATGGCGGGGACTGGCTGCCACCGCATCACGGAAGCTTCGACCGAGTGGAAGCGGGTCGAGTCGAGTCGTGAGGTCGGGCCCGTGGAACCAAGCGGACGACTGACGTGGCGAGTCGGCGATCACGGGATGAGTGGTGGCGACGAAGTAGTTGCCGGTCATCTCCTGGAGCATCTCGCCGATGTTGACGACGAAGGCGTCACGGCGAGGCGGAACATCGATCCACTCCCCGTCGGCGTTGCGCACCTGGAGTCCACCTGCGTCGTGCTGGAGGAGCAGCGTGAGAAAGCCCGCATCGTGGTGAGGGTTGACGCCGGCGCCGTCTGGCGGCGTGGGCGGATAGCTGATCAACGTCACGAACGACAGCGGTCGCTCGCCGAACAGGGTGTGCAGATGAGCGGGATCGAGTCCGAGCCCGACCGAGAACACCTCGAGCAAGGTGTCGGCGACCGCCGCCATCCGAACGAAGTACTCGGCCATGTGGTCGCGGAACCCCGGGAGCACGTCCTCGCCAAGCCACTGGTTCGGTCCGTCCAGACGAAGGTACGGGGGATCGAGGTCGAGCCCGCGGACGGGATGTTCGGTCGACAGGTCCAGCTGTTCGCGCAGGTCGGGGCGGCCCCCGGTGAGTTCGGCGCCGATGCGTTCCCACCCCGGAAATGCGGCGACAGCGCCTTGTCGATCGCGGCCTTCTGCACCTCCGTCAGGGAGAAGAACCGGCGTTGCTGCTCGACGTGTCGGTCGGTGAATTCGTCGTCGACGCCGTGGCCGATCAACTGGAAGAACCCGATGTCGTGGCAGATCTGGCGAACCCGATCGGCGAACGCAGCACGGTCGGTCGTCCAGCCGGCGAGATCGATCTCGGGGATCTCGGTGAAGGTGCCCACGGCCATCGCACCAGCGTAGGAGCAACCGGGGAGCGCGCCCGGCGAGGCGGGCTCGTCAGGAGCGGTCAGGAGCGGTCACGGCGTCACCGGCGATGTCAGGGCGGGTGCCCGACGTTTCAGCCATGCCTGGTGAACAGCGTCGATCCTCCAGTGATGCGATCAGATCGAAGAGCCGCCCCGGCTGTCCGGTCTGGCCTCTGGTGGTGAGTGTGCGGCCAGCGCCTTCGATGGCGAGACGGGTCGTTGCGAGCGATCCGTAGCCACCGCAGTCCATGAACGTGACGCCGGCGAGATCGACCACCATCGCCGGATGATCGCCCGCGGCCGCTGAGGCGAGCTGCTCACGGCTCGCAGCGTCGAGTTCGCCGGTGACCCAGACGACGCGTTGGTCGCCCTCGTTGGACACGTGGACGGACAGATGCTCGCTCGTCGAAGGTTCGGCAACGCAGGCTCCGAAGTTCGCTGGAGTCGTGGCACTCACAGGTGGGCTCCTTCCAATGAAGGCGCAGCCAGGGCTCCGGAGCGACGCAGATCTCGTGTAGAAGTCGAACACTACACCCGACAGAGCTAGGATCTCCTCAGTCGCTTCGGTCCAGCCCCTGCCGTCCGCTCCCACGCAGAAGGAACGCATGGAACTCGGATGCTCAGGTCCCGGCACGCCCGTGGTCGACAGATGAACGAGGATCAATCCTCGCGGATGATGTTGGCGTTCGCGCGAGAGACAGCACGGTCGTCGACCGCACGGCTCTGCACGGCGTGCGTCGAGGTGCTCGACGTGACCGGCGCCGGGATCACGATCATGGGTGGCGATCAAGCCGGCCCGATCTGTGTGTCCGACCCGAGCGTCGCCGCACTGGAAGATCTGCAGTACACGATCGGACAGGGGCCGTGCCGTGACGCGTTCTCCACGGGCGTGTCGGTGCACGCTCCCCGTCTCGACATCGACGCCTCGACCCGGTGGCCGTCGTTCGTCTCCCTCGCTCAAGGCTCGGGGTTCGGCGCGGTCTTCGCATACCCGCTGATCACCGCCGGCGCGAAGGTCGGCGTACTCACCCTGTACCAGCACGCCGAAGGCGACCTCACCAAGGCGCAGCACGACGACTCGATGGTGCTCGCCGAGGTGCTCACCGAGACGGTGCTCAGCCTTCAGGACGACGCTCCGACGGGCACACTCGCCCCTGGCCTCGACGACGCAGTCAAGTATCGCGCCGAGATCTACCAGGCCTCCGGCATGACTGCCATCCAACTCGCGATCCCGCCCGAGGAGGCGTTGCTGCGAATCCGTGCGTACTCGTTTGCCAACGATCAGACCGTGGCCGAGACCGCTGCCCTCATCGTCGCCCGGCGCCTCCGGCTCCCGAACGACGATCAACCAGAAATGGAGGCGTGACATGTCCGACGACGCACTCGCCGAAGCCACCGCCACACAATCCCTCACCGCCGCGACCTTCGTCGAGATCGTCGATGCGCTGGTGGGCGACTTCGATGTCATCGACGTCCTCACCCTGTTGACCGCGCGATGTGTCGAACTCCTCGACGCCGCGGCGGCAGGAATTCTGCTCGCCGACGACGCCGGGCACCTCTGCGTGGTCGGAGCGTCGACCGAGCAGATCCACTTGCTCGAACTGTTCCAGATCCAGAACGACGAAGGACCGTGTTTCGACTGCTACCAGACCGGTGAGGTCGTGCTGCACTCCGACCTCGACGAGAACCCACCGTGGCCGGGGTTCGCTGCGGAATGTACGAACGCCGGTTACCGGTCGGTCTGTGCGGTGCCGTTGCGGCACCGAGCACACACACTGGGCTGCCTGAACCTGTTCATGTCCGAACCCGGCGGTCTCACCGACCAGGACGTGGCCCTCGCTCAGGCACTCGCCGACGTCGCCAGCATCACCATCGTGCAAGATCAGGCGATCCGTGACGCAGCGATCCGCGAGGGACACCTGCAGCATGCGTTGACCAGCCGGATCGCGATCGAACAGGCCAAAGGCATGCTCGCCGAACGCAACAACATCGACATGGACGAATCGTTCTCCCGCCTTCGCTCGTTCGCCCGGAACAACAACCTCGGCCTCACGAACGTCGCCGAGTCGATCGTCGCGGGCACCGTCGCCGTCGACAAGGTCCCCCCACGGCAACCGCCCCCCTCCTCGGCCTCGCCCAGCTGAGGGGAACCAGCCGACGCTCTGACTGCACCGTCAGCCGCGTCGGAGTCCGGATCGCGTTCAGCGCAACGGCTCGGGGAGTTCGTCGGCGTGCACGATGCTGAGGCGTTGCGTGGGACGGGTCAACGCCACGTAGAGCGACCGCATGCCGTGCTCGTGATCGCTGACGATGCGCGAGGGCTCGACCACCACGACGGCGTCGAGTTCGAGACCTTTCACGACGCTGACCGGAACCAGCGTGACCCCCTCGTCGAGGCCGGTTCGTGTGGCGGTGCCGTGGTTGACGCCCGCTGCCGTCAAGTGTTCCGACAACTCGTCGATCATCGAGTCGGGAGCGATGACGCCCAGGCTGGCGTTCGGTAGTTCGGTGGTGATCGAGCGCACCTCGTCGGCCACGGCTGCGCCGAGCGAACCGTCGGCACGCACGAACACGG
>JBGTIA010000295.1:0-3973 GCA_041745835.1 Ilumatobacteraceae bacterium
GATCTCCGGCGGCCTCGCCGGGATGGGTGGTGCCGTGTTGGTGCTGTTCGCGAACCGCTACCAGGAGAACCAAGTCGCCGGCCGCGGCTTCCTCGGACTCGCCACGATGATCTTCGGCAACTGGATGCCGGCCGGTACCGCGGCCGGCGCCGGCCTGTTCGGTTACGCGCAGGGCATCACGTTGCGCACGAACCCGGCGGAACTGGTCAACGCCCTGTTCCTCGCTGCTGCGATCGGCCTCGTGGTGACGGCGATCTACATGGCCTACCGCCGCTCGATCGCGGGAGCCGGCACCGTCGTGGCGTTCTCCCTGGTCGCCTTCTGGGCATACTTCGCCGTCGAGGAGCCCAACAACCAACTCGTCTTCGTCACGCCGTACGCGGTCACGTTGATCGCCGTCTCGGTCGGGGCTCAGCGGCTCAGACCGCCCGCCGAGGAAGGCATCCCCTGGTTCAAGGGCATGCAGTAGGCACGCGCCTGCAGTCATGACGATCACACGCGACGACGCTCGGCGCCTGCCGAAGGTGCTGCTGCACGACCATCTCGACGGTGGGCTCCGGGTGTCCACGATCATGGAACTGGCGGACTCGATCGGCTGGACGCTGCCGAGTAGCGACCCCGACGAGCTGCAGGCATGGTTCACCCGCGGCGCGGAGACCGCCGATCTGCTGCAGTACCTCGCGACGTTCGAGCACACGCTCGCAGTGATGCAGACGGCGGAACACATCGAACGGGTCGCGCACGAAGCGGTCGTCGACCTCGCCGACGACGGTGTCGTCTACGCCGAGATCCGGTTCGCACCGGAGCTGCACCAACAGCAGGGACTCGAGTTGGAGGACGTGGTCGAAGCGGTCACGTCAGGGCTCCGTCGCGGCGAGTCCGCTGCGGCATCCGCCGGCGGCCGGATCACGGTGAACACGATCCTGTGCGCAATGCGCACGGAGCAGCGTTCGGTCGAGATCGCCCGACTCGTCGACCGCCTGCGCGCCTGGGACGACAAGGTGGTGGCGTTCGACCTGGCCGGCGCCGAGACCGGGTTCCCACCGTCGCTGCACGCCGAGGCACTCGCGTTCGCCCGTTCCGCACTGCTCAACGTCACGATCCACGCCAGTGAACCGCCCGACCTCGAACTGATCTCCGACGCGCTGACCCACGGCGCGCACCGAATCGGCCACGGCGTGCGGCTGCGTGCGGACACCAACCTCGTCGATGCCGACGTCGAAACCGGCGCGCAGGAACGACCCGACCTGGTGTTCGGCGCGCTCGCTCAGTACGTGCTCGATCACCAGATCCACCTGGAGATGGCACCGACGTGCAACGTGCAGATCGGCGCCGTGCCGAGCGTCGCCGAACACCCGATCGGACCGTTCCTGCGGGCGGGGTTCAACGTGGGCTACAACACCGACAATCGGTTGATGAGCAACGTCATGCCCTCGAGCGAACTCTACGCCGTCGCCGTCGGCCACGACCTGACGACGGCCGAGATGGAGCGGCTCGCCACGAACGCGATGATGTCGTCGTTTGCGCCGATGGAGGTCCGCCGCCGCATCGTCGCCGAGCAGATCCAGCCCGGCTACCGCTGACGTACACGATGTGCCAGGCACATCGTGTACGTCGAGCACCGCTGGCGACAAGATGCCCGGCGCCCACTACGGTCGGGATCTACGACGACGAGCGAATAAGGGGGCAGAGAACGTGAAACATCGACATCTGCTCGTGATCGGGCTCGCCGCTGCAACGACGGTTGCCTCCTGTTCCTCCTCGGGCGACGAAGCGGCACCGACGACCGCCGAGCCCGAGGCGGCGACGACCGCGACACCGGCGACGACCGCGACACCGGCAACGACGGCGGCACCCACGACTGCGACTCCGACCACGATCGACCCCGCAGCAGCCCGGACCGTCGAGCAACTCAACGAGTACGTGGCCCAGGCCGCAGCGTTCGACCAAGCCGGCGCCGACGCCCAGTTTCCACAGGGACTCACGTTCGCCGCAGGTGGCGCCCCCGGCTACTCGCGCTACGTGTTCGTCGAGAATTCCGCCGGCGTCGTGCCGACGCTGGTCGAGGGTCCACTCGACGGGACCGTCCGCTGTCAGGACGAGGCCCTCCCCTGCTCGTATCTCGAGCTGAAGGCGCTGGCGGCGTCCGGTGGTCCGATCCCTGCCGAACTCCAGATGACCGCCGAGGAGCTGTCGACGCTGGTCGGCCAACTCGACGAGCTCAACGCCTTCGCCGAGCTCCACCGGGACGTGAATAGCGCGTGCGCCGCCGGGTTCATCAGCGACCAGATCCAGACGGCCAACATGGGCTCGCACTTCTACCAACCGAATTGGCTCAACGACGGCTTCTTCCCCTCGCGGCCCGAGATCCTGCTGTACGCGCTCGCCGACGGCACCATGGCGAACGGTCCGGTCGGCCAGTGCGTCGACGGGGTCTGGAACGGCGCGCCGATGAAGCTGGTCGGCACGTCGTTCCTCATCCCGCCGTCGGTGATCGGCAACGATCATCCCGACACCTTCGCCGGCCCACTCGACAACTGGCACATCCACTACAACCTCTGCCGCGGCAACGCGCAGGGCCGCGACACGTTCATCCCGCAGAGCGAGTGCGAGGCGGCCGGCGGCAACTTCTCGGCCGCGCTCGGCTGGATGATCCACGCATGGGTCGACCCGGTGCACGACAACCAGCTCGGCGTGTTCGGCATGTGGAACTCCTCGATCCAGCCGCTCGCCGACGCCAGCACGATCCTCGAGGCCCGGGAGGTGCGCGGCTCGGACTTCCCCGAGGGCGCCGAGCAGTCCCTGATCACCGACTTCCTCTACGGCGGCGACCTCGAGATCCGCGTGGGCCAACCGCTGTTCTTCAACAACGTCGACTCGGTCCCGCACACGGTCACCGCCGGTACACCCGCCGATCCGGCGCTCGACGACTTCGATTCCGGGCTGCTCACCCCGGGCAGCAACTTCGCGCTCAGCTTCGACAGCCCAGGCGTGTACGCGCTGTTCTGCACCCTGCACCCCGACATGGTCGCGAACGTCACGGTCGACTGACGTCCACGATGTGCCAGGCACATCGTGTACGTCGCTGCCACTACTACGATCGGTGCCGTGCTGAGCGCCGAACAGATCGAGTCCTACCGACGTGACGGTTTCCTCGTCGTGCCCGACTTCGCGTCGGCCGACGCTCGGGCCAGGCTCCGTGACCGTGCAATCGACATCGTCGAGCAGTGGGAGCCCTCCGAGCAACGATCGGTGTTCACCACAAACGAGCAGGCCCGGGTGTCCGACGGCGAGTTCCTCGCGAGCGGATCGACGATCTGGTGCTTCTTCGAGGAGGACGCGTTCGGACCCGATGGCGTGCTCACCCAGCCGAAGGAACTCAGCATCAACAAGATCGGCCACGCCCAGCACGATCTCGACGACGAGTTCGAACGCTTCTCGTACGACCCCAGGCTCGCGGAGATCGCCGACGACATCGGCCTCGTCGACGCCCATGCGCTGCAATCGATGTACATCTTCAAGCAGCCGCACATCGGCGGCGAGGTCGGATGCCACCAGGATGCGACGTTCCTGTACACCGACCCGATCTCGGTCACCGGGTTCTGGTTCGCTGTCGAGGACGCCACGTTGGACAACGGGTGTCTGTGGGCGGTCCCGGGTGGGCATCGCGGCCCGCTCCGTCAGCTCTTCAAGCGCGACCCGTCGGCCGAAGGCACGTCGATGGACACGCTCGACACGACGCCACTTCCCGAACCGCCGCCGCACGGCAGCGAGCTGGTGCCGCTCGAGGTCCCGGCCGGCACGTTGGTGGTGCTCGACGGCCGACTCCCCCACTGGAGCGACGTCAACCGGTCAGCGACAAGCCGCCACGCGTACACGCTGCACTGCATCTCCGGTGACGCCGACTACCCCGACTGGAACTGGCTCCAGCGTCCCGACGACATGCCGCTGCGACCGCTCGGCTGACCGATCG